>JALVVQ010000019.1 GCA_027023325.1 Campylobacteraceae bacterium
TGAGCTCACAGCGATCCCACCACACTTTCTACCCAGTCAATTCCACTGGGAGAATTTTCTCTCTGTATGGAGCCAGACCAATATCTCTCATGCCATACTCAACTCACTGTACATCAGTACACTCTCCACACTCATCGCTATCATTGTTGGCGCACCCACTGCGTATGCCATGACCCGTTTTGATTTCAAGGGAAAGGAGGCCTACCGCTTCTTCCTCCTGGTGACACAGATGCTCTCCCCTATCGTACTGGTACTGGGACTGTTCAGGCTCATGGTGGCTGCGGGGGTAGTGGATTCGCTTAGCTTTCTTGCCGTGATCTATGCGGCGTTCAATGTCGCCTTTTGTGTCTGGATGCTACAGAGCTATTTTGCTACGATTCCCAAAGATCTCGAAGAGTCTGCCTGGATCGAAGGTGCCGGGAGGGTACGCAGTCTGCTGACGATCTTCCTGCCTTTGGCGGTACCGGCGATCACCATCGTGGCTATGTTTACTTTTGTCAACGCCTGGAATGAGTTTATCATCGCTTTTTCTACGCTGCGAGACAGCAGTTCCTACACGATACAGCTGGGTATCATCGAAATGACCGGCTACTACTCTATCCGCTGGGACTATATTATGGTCTCGGTCATCCTCGCCTCTCTGCCTGTAGCCATACTCTTTTCCTGGCTACAAAAACACCTCATCGGCGGTCTGACCACTGGTGCAGTCAAATAACATGAAACGGAGCAATCACTTATGGCACAGATGCAGCTAAAAGATATCAAAAAAGACTATAGTGGTACTGCGGTACTGCATGATATCAATATCGAGATCAATGACGGGGAATTTGTGGTGCTGATAGGCGAATCAGGCTGCGGCAAGTCTACCCTGCTGCGTATGATCTGCGGACTCGAAGAGATCAGTGCCGGCACGCTAACGATTGATGGAGCAATTGCCAATGATATCTCTCCGCAAAAGCGGGATATGTCCATGGTCTTTCAATCCTATGCCCTCTACCCGCACATGACTGTCTATGACAATATCGCCTATGGGCTCAAGATCCAAAAGCAACCCAAAGCACAGATCAAACAGAAGGTGCACGAAATTGCTGCACTCCTGGGCATCGAACCCTATCTCGACAGACTCCCCAAAAATCTCTCTGGCGGACAGCGGCAGCGTGTCGCCATGGGCAGGGCCATTGTCAGAGACCCCAAGTTCTTCCTCTTTGATGAGCCACTCTCCAATCTGGATGCCAAGCTGCGTGTCATCATGCGCAAAGAGATCAAACTGCTTCAAAAGAGGCTGGGCACTACCACCATCTATGTCACCCATGATCAGGTAGAAGCGATGACCATGGCTGACAAGATCGTACTGCTGGACAAAGGACATATCGTCCAGACCGGCACCCCTGAAGCGCTCTACGACCACCCCAACTCACTCTTTGCCGCTACTTTTCTGGGCTCTCCTGGCATCTCACTGATTCACGGCAAGATCAAAATTAATGCAGGTGTCGCGCAGTTCATGACACAGGATAAGATTACCCTGCCCATACAAAACCTTTCTTCACTGCACGAAGGACAGGAGGTGATCCTAGGGATTCGACCAAGAGATATCCACCTTTCCACACCAGACAAAGGGCTCAAAATGGAGGTACTTATCCATGAATACACCGGTGCAGAGCATATCCTCTACGGTACGATCGGAGACAATGAGATCAGTGCGGCTTTTTCCAGAAAAGAGCCATTTGAGAATGCCGATACCCTCTTCCTGACCTACGAGGTCGATAAAAGTCATCTTTTTGATGCCAAAACACACAAAATCATTCTCTAAAGGATCCCTTTATGCACTATGACACAAACCCCTTTCCCCCAGAAGACAAAGACAGACACGAGATATGGGAAAAGGTGGTCAGGGTAGATATCGATGCTTTTCTGGCAGAAGACTGGTCACTGTGCCAAGAGGACTTTATCGAGACACATTTCATAGGCATTGATGCACAGCATCATGCCAATCCTGACCGCTGGAAGCTAAGCTACCCTACACTCGATGCCTATAGGGATGACTGGCTGAGACAGGCAAAAGCATTTGCCTCTGCTTCTTATGCGGAGGATGCAAGAGAGGCACTCTTTCGCGCCACCACACTTGCCGACATAGAAATCATTGGCGATACCGCCCTGCTACATAAGAAATTTGATGGCTCTATCCAAAAAATTGATGGTGAAGTTGTGCTGATTGCGTGGCAAACCCTCTACAAAATGAAACGCATAGAAGGAAAGTGGAAGATTAGCGGTTTTGTCGGCTATATGCCCTACCCAATGGGAGCTACCCTCTGATGCAGGCTGAAGCACAAAACACCATCCATACTATCGCAAATCAGTTTGATACAGCTCAGATCATAAGTATCAGAGCCCACGGAAACGGCAATGTCAACGATACCTATATCGCTGTCGCATCAGACAGGACACGCTATATACTGCAGCGGGTCAATACTGCTATTTTTACCTCTCCTGAAATCGTCATGTCCAATATGCAGACAAGCACAAAACACCTCAGTCAATGCATCCAAGACAGAAGATTGACTTGGAAAGTACAGAGAGTTATCCCCAGCAAAACCAAGAAAAGCTACTATATTCATACGGATGGTACCTTCTGGAGAATGATCAGCTTTATTGAAGAGGCACACAGTGTGGATATCCTGGATTCGCACGACAAAGCACTGGAACTTGGCAAAGCGGTAGGGCTCTTTCATAGCCTTATGGCTGAAATGCCTCATGGTACGCTCTCCTATGCATTGGAAGGATTTCACATCGTACCACAATACCTGAAAGTCTATGACAAGATACTGGCACAGCACGCGTCTCTCCCCAGCAATGAGGAGACAAACTATGCCCTCCACTTTATCCAAAAGCACAGAGAAGATGCAGTACGACTGGAGATAGCCAAAGCGCAAGGCATCCTCCCTCTTCGTATCATCCATGGAGACCTCAAGATCAATAACATCATGTTCAGCAAAGTAGGCAATCGTGCGATCAGTATCATCGACCTTGATACGGTGCAGCCCGGGCTCATTCATTATGACATAGGAGACTGTATGCGCTCAAGCTGCAATCGACATGGAGAGGAGACGCAGGCATGGGAAGAGGTGCAATTTGATACAGAAAGACTCAGGTATATCTGGAGAGGCTATCTAAGCCATGCACATGCGCTCATGGATGAACAGGAGCATGCCTATGTCTATGACGCCATATTTGCTATCACATTTGAGATTGGGCTACGGTTCTTTACGGACTATCTCGCCGGAAATGTCTATTTCAAAGTACACTATCCGGAAAACAATCTCTACAGAGCCCTGGTACAATTCCGTCTCGCCCAGAGCATCGATACACAAAAGGAAACTATCTCACAGATTCTCAAAGAAGAGAAAAAAAAGTATCTACAAGGTGCTACCGCACAATCTTGACCGGCGTACCTTTTTTGGTATACTTAAATATTTTATTGACCACATTATAGGGGACTCGGACACAACCATTGGTTGCAGGGTAGCGCTTGACATATTTGCTGCCATGGATACCGATACCAGAGCTTGTCAGACGCATCCAGTTCTTGAGTGAGGCACCGACATACTTGGCTTTGGGCCCATGATATTTTCGTCTGTCGCCTCGCCATACCATTCTGCCATTGCGATAAAGCTTACCAAAGATTGTTGAGCGCTTGTCTGCGATTTTTTCGGTGATTCTAAAGTTTCCGCTTGGTGTACTCTTGTTGTAGATTCTTCTTGTGTTGGGCTCCAGCTTTCGTCTCGCACCGGTAGTACAGGGAGAATCGATCGCCACTTCACTGCCGACGAAGAGTTTAATGCGCTGCTGACTTTTATCGATGACAATTTTTGTCCGTCTGCTGGATGCTTTTTTCAGCAATTTGTCATTTCGATACACAGCGAAACTCTTGGGGTAGCCCCTGCGCCGCTTGAAGGCCGCATAACTTCCGGCTCTGACATGCCTGCTCGCACCCACATTGCGCGTACGCGTGGCGATCTTTCCTCGTGTTACCTGTCGGTATGCCTTAGGTACTTTCGGGAAAAGTAAACCTTCAGAGAGCCTGTCAAGTAAGCGCTTCGAACCCTTGCCAATCCAGCCATCCACCTGCACCATATGATAGATTTTCTGCATCTTGTTGGCAGCTGCCATGGTATTTTTACCCCAGAGCCCATCCATATCCAGCTCTACACTCATATTTCGGTCGAAATTCATCACGATTTGAAAGTTTCGCACTGTCTCGAACTCATTGGGGCACTCCTGTCCCTCTGCCTCCTCGCAGATATCACCATGTCTAGAGAAAGAGAAAGCATGAGGCGCATAGACACTGTCCAACTTCTGCTTGGTAGATCTTCCTACCCAGCCATCCGCTGGATCAATTTTATAATATTTTTGAAAAGCAACAATCGCATCCAGGGTATCTTTTCCCAAGATACCATCCATAGAGATATTTCGGTGCAAATGTCTGTCTGAGGCAAGCATGACTTGAAGATTTTTGACTACCTCCTTCTCATTGCTGCAATAGTGGTCTTCCGCTTCTTTACAGATATCACCATGACTCAAAAAGTAACTTTGTGCAAAAAGCGAGGAACTCCCTATGAGGAGTATGGAGAGTAGCTTGATTATTTTCATAGGATCCTACCTGTCTAAGATAGAATCATTGTATCATAGTAATATTAAAAAATAGTAATATTGGCAACTACTATTTCAGCTTCAGATAATGTTTGATCTCTGAGGGATTTAATATCTTTATTGTGTTGGTAGAGCCTGGCACACCTGCCGGATAGCCGATAGTGGTAATGTAGAGTCCTTCTCTATCCAGTTTTCCTACTTTATCGAGCTCCACAAGCATAGCTTGTATCATCTTGGAAGG
>JALVVQ010000020.1 GCA_027023325.1 Campylobacteraceae bacterium
CATCACTCGATGCCAGAGAACGGCTCACTTCATAGGAAAAATCCACATGACCCGGAGTGTCAATGAGATTGAGGATATAGTGCTCTTCGTCTTTGACATAATCCAGCCTTACTGATTGCGCTTTGATCGTGATACCCCGTTCTTTTTCGATATCCATCGTATCCATGACCTGTGCAGACATTTGTCTGTCTGTGACGGCGCCACACTCCTGTATGATACGGTCAGCCAGGGTAGATTTTCCGTGGTCTATATGTGCAATAATTGAAAAGTTTCTGATATTCTCCTGTGGTACTTTCTTTGCCATTTAATTCCTAATTTCTAATTTCTAATTTCTAATTTTCTCTATGAATGTAAGGGAAAGAGCGAATTGACACTCTCATTGTTCTGTACTCTACGGATGACTTCGCCCAACATAGAGGCCGTAGAAAGTACTTTAATTTTGCTACTCATCTTTTGCAGCGGGATCGTATTGGCGACCACCAATTCGTCTAGCTCTCCTGCCTCAATACGCTCGTAGGCAGGACCGGAGAGTACGGGATGCGTACAGCATGCCATGACGGAAGTAGCACCTAGCTTTCTTAGTGCAGCAGCACCTTTCATCATTGTGCCGGCAGTATCGATCATATCATCGATGAGAATCACATCTTTGCCCTCTACTTCACCGATCACATTCATCACTTCTGCCTCATTGGCTTTCTCTCTTCGCTTGTCAATAATCACCATATCCAATCCTAGCTTTTTGGCAAAGTATCGTGCCCGAGCCACACCACCTACATCTGGTGAAGCGATAATAGGATTGGCAAAGTTCTTAGCCTTGATATACTCCATAAACAAGATCGCGCCATAGAGATTGTCTACGGGGATATCGAAAAATCCCTGTATCTGGGAGGCATGCAGATCTACCGTTACCATACGGGTAATACCAGAGGTCTCCATAAGGTTAGCCACCAACTTGGCTGAGATAGGTACACGGGGAGCCGCTTTTCTGTCCTGTCTGGCGTAGCCATAATAAGGAACAATGGCTGTAATGGATCTGGCAGAGGAGCGCTTGAAAGCATCTGTCATGATCAGCAGTTCCATGAGGTTGGCATTGGCAGGTGCAGAGGTCGGCTGGACAATAAAGACATCTTTACCACGGACACTCTCTGCAATCTGTACAGAAATTTCTCCATCAGAAAAACGCTTGATCGTGACTGGAGAGAGTGGCATCTCCAGATATTTGGCTACCTCTATCGCTAGCGCTTCGTTTGCTGTCCCCGAAAAAAGCATGTAGTTACTCATCTGTTTTAGCCTTATGTTGTAAAGTGCGGTATTTTACAGTATTGTTGATAAAAAGGCGGTGATGCAAACCTATTTCAAAGCAGCGAATGACTAAACTATGATTACAAAAAGTAAGATAGGCGCATGATACGGAAAACCTTTAAAAAAAACCGAGACAAACCTCGCACTAAAATCGATAGACTCATCGAGAAGTATAATCTTCCCAGAGAGTATCTCTCTATCAATCGGAAATCAGTCACTCGTGGTATTTGGTTTGGGCTTTTTTGGGGCTTTATTCCTATGCCTTTTCAGATGCTGGGAGTCATGGCTCTGACGCCATTTTTCCGTTTTAATGTGCCCATCGCTATTGCTATGGTCTGGCTTTCCAATCCCTTTACCATGCCTCCCATGTACTATATGGAGTATCTCACGGGCAACTTTATCCTCGGATGGGAGGGTATCCAAAGTGTAGAGCTTACTATGCACTGGTTCAAAAGTCACTGGGATCAAATCGTCATACCTCTCTATACGGGAACAGCATTCTACTCTATTGTGGTCTCTACACTGATCTATTTCATTGTCAATTGGCTCTGGATACGCTCTGCAAGACATGAGTGGAGACAGAGAAAGATACAGAATCATACTAAAAATCATTGAGGGGTACCCCTCAGAATATTGTCTTTCCTCAGATGATATTTTTAAGATTTTTTAAAGTGTGTCAGTGATACACTAACTATAAAATTTAAGGGATTACATGTTAATTATTTGGAAGGGGTGGGGGTTCCTTGCTGTTGTAATCCCTCTCGCCTTTATGGTACTGGGTCAATTTGGATTTGATTTCATCTACGATAAAGGCTTCTATAGTGCGCATTCATCATGGACTGCACCATTAGTTTCACTATTATCCACACCATTAATCTATTTTGTGGGCAATAAATTAAATAATAAACCTGGGAGATTACTTATTGATCCCGAAACAAATGAGCAAGTGATTTTAAAAAATACTCATGACTTATTTTGGATTCCGTTACAATATTGGAGTTTTATAGTAGGTGCAATAAGTCTTTTTATTTACATGCAATCAAATGGTTATATTTAAATTACTACTCCATCTTCTTTATTTATACTATAAATAGGGAATACATACCATATTTCAATCAGAAATAATAACTATTCCTGAAAAATAGAGACTAAATATTTCTCAAGAAATACCACCGAATATCATCTTGCGACAGATAGTACCCTCTCTATCAAGAAGTATATTTTGGTTAATCCATCACCTATGTGCATCCCCTGCATGCATACAGGTGCCTAAATGCTTGCAGACTGAAAAAATAACAACAAAGGAACACTATGTCCAAAATACTCTATTGTATCGCGCAATTCACCCCAAAAAAAGGCAAACATGAAGCACTGTTTTCAGCACTAAAAGACTTAGAGCCAGACACACTTAGAGAAGAAGGATGTCTGCGCTACCGTGTCACCAAGCATATCCATAACAGTTTTGCAGAAGGAGAAAGTATGCCAATTGTTTTCCATGAGGCATGGGCAACAATTGAGGATTTTGAGAGACATTGTCAGCGCGATGAGATTGTAGCCTTTTTTGAGAGAGAGTGTCTCTCAGATGATGGGTTGGTCGAGCGTTACAATGTTACAACCTACAAAGACGAATAAACACTTCATGAATCTTAAAAAATCTCTCAAGCCTATCAAAAAGGACCTCCTCGGTAGAGAGAAAGCCTTTATCACAATACGACAAGTCTATAGTCACCTCTCGGAACTCACTAATCGGGAGATTTTAGACTACTATCATGTCAAAAATCTGAAAGAACTCAAAGCCCACATCGAGCATATCAAGCATATTTTGCAACAAGAAATAGAAAACTACAAAGAAGAGTTAGAAAAGATAGATACCTGTTTCTGTATAGACTCTAAAGGTGAATTTAAATATCTCTATACAACTAAAAAAGAAGTAGAGAAGCAAATAGCCCATATCCAAAAAACCAAGTACATCAAGCTAGATTTTTATGCTTGCCCTTACCACTGTGGCTGGCACATGCATAGGCTTTAGGTAGTCTACTCTTTACTGATAAGCACCATATTTTTTCCATTGCCTTCCACATACCTCACCCCTATTTTCTCACACATCACTCGAAATGTCTGAGGAGCGAAAAAGACCACATGTGTAGGGTCTCTGCGGTAGTACCACTGTAGATAGGCTTCTTTTCCTGCAGAGAGTAGCTCTGTCCGTATTGCCAGTATGCCATCGGGGCTCAAAAGTGATACAAGTTCCTCAAAGACTGCCATAGGATCATGTAGGTGCTCAAAAACTTCTACAGAGGTGATCAGATTATACTTTTTATCTCTGTATGCTGTATCTGGATGGTAGATGGGGTCATAAAATTCCGAGGTGACTCCCTGCTTTGCCAGCATATCAGAGAGTAGCGTACTCCTGCCACAACCAAAATCCAATGCAGTGACAGGCATCTTACTCTGCGCCAAAGCAAAATCTAAAAACTGCTGAAAGTATCTGCGATACCCCTCATCCTCAGCATGATTCTCATGGAGATCGTATCGTACTTTTTGAGTCTCAAAATCTTTATGCCCAGCGGGGTCTTTAAATATCATATCACAGTGAGCACAGAGATAAGTCTTTACTTTCATTTGGATGTCTGTAAAACAACTGGTGTCAGAGCTACAGATTAGGCATCGCATGTGATCGCCCGCCCTGCCAGTTCCCTGAATGCATCTATCTTCTCCTGTGTGGTAGTCATAGTCCAGGAAACATCAGAAGCAAACTCCTTTTTCACATCCAAGATACCTACCTGACTTAGAAGGTACTCAATCCGCTGAACAGCCGAGTATTCCGACTGATAGGAGAAAATATGAAGTTTTTCATATTTTTTGATATTAGATACTGCAATCACCTCTTTTGTTGCCTGTGTGTAGGCTCTGACTAGCCCTCCGATACCCAGCTTTGTGCCTCCAAAATAGCGTACGATAAGCACCACACAATTGATCATCTCCTCTCCTCTGAGGACATTGAGTGTCGGTATGGCAGAGCTGCCTTTTGGCTCTCCATCGTCAGAGCTATTCTCTACGATCTGGTCATGCTCATTGAGGTAGCGCAATGCATAGACCACATGGCGGGATTTGGGATGCTCAGCACGCAATCTCTCCTGCAATCCATCAAATGCGACTATAGGTACTAGGTGGGCGATAAATTTGGACTGCTTGACCTCTACTGTTGCCTGAGTGCTTTGCTCTACTGTATTCATCGCAAGACCCTGCAAAGGTATTTGTAAAGTTTGAGCCCTACAAAACTCCCGATCGTATCTGCACCTATATCGGCAAGCTCAGCACTGCGGTCAGGAGTAAAGTACTGTGAAAGCTCTATGAATGCTCCATAGCCAATCAACAACAAAAGGCTCTGCCAGTAAGAGATCCTAAAGCCCAGCCGAAGCAGGAGCCCAAGCACCACAAAGGCAAAAACATGGTTTGCCTTGTCAGACCAGTGAAACTGCGGTGCCTGCGCCTGCGGTAGCAATGCCAGTATATAAATAGCTATCAGTGTCACAACAAAGAGGAGGCGAAACTGCCTGTGGTATCTATACAGCGGATATCTGCGCAACGATACACTCCACAAAAGCATCACTGTCATTGGGGCATTTGGCGACCCTGTACGCCTCATACCCGATCTTTTCAGCGATCTCTCTATGTTCGATATCCAATTCAAAAACTGTCTCTGAATTATCGATAGTGAATGCCAATGGACATACGAGAACCTTGAAATGCTGTGGTTTACGCAGCACATCAACAAGATTGGGCTCCAACCATGCAGCAGAACCCACTTTGGACTGGTAGACTAAGCGTGTTGATTTAAAGTAGATATCTTCTTGGGCCAATGCATACCGTATGAGTGCCGCATTGACCTCGACCTGCTTCTCGTAAGGATCTCCCGCATGAATAATGCTCAGTGGTAATCCATGGGCAGAGAGCAACAGTTCATAATCACCTGCATCTGCATCGCCTAACGCCTCTTTAATCTGAGATACCTGTATTTGTATGTAATCAGAATGGGCATAATACGGCTCAAGCACTTTCACCACAGGGTGATAATCAAGCAGGTCACATTGTGCCTCTACATCCTCTACAGAGGAGCGTGTTGTGGTGGTCGAATAGTGAGGATACATGGGGAACAATACGATCTCTTCGATTCCCATCTCTTGAAACTCTCGCAGTGCGTCCACTGCAAAAGGCGGTACATACCGCATGGCAGGACGCACAGGCAGCAGCAATCTCTGCTCCAGCTTATCGCACAATGACTGGGTGATCTCTGTCAGCGGCGACTTTCCACCAATTAATTGATAGTTCTCTTGGGCTTCATGGAGGCGTTTTTTGATGATGAGCTTGCCTACAAACTGGCGTAGATACCTATTCATCGGTAGGATGTGGGGGTCTGCAAACATATTGCGTAGAAAGAGTGCTACTTCATCGATGTTATTTGGGCCACCCATATTGAGTAGCAGGATACCTTTTTTCAATGCACTTACTCCAAAAATAGTTAAGAGATAGTATCAGATTTTTGATTTAGCATGGATTACAGTATACTATCATTATGAAAAACACAAACCTGCCCCGCTGCCCTTGGGCAAATCCAGAAAATCCGCTATATCTAGACTACCATGATCACGAATGGGGTGTACCGACCTATGAAGATAAGGCGCTCTTTGAGCTTCTCGTTCTTGAGGGCGCACAAGCTGGACTATCATGGGAGACAGTGCTCAACAAGCGAGAAAATTACCGTGAAGCCTTTGATTATTTTGATGTGCAAAAGGTCGTAGCCTACGATGAGGTGAAGATAGAAGCCCTTTTACAAAACCCGGGTATCGTCCGAAACCAGCGCAAAATCCGCTCAGCTATCCGTAATGCCAAAGTCTTTATCGAGATTCAAAAGGAGTTTGGCAGCTTCTCGACATTTATCTGGGAGTATGTAGACCATACACCTATCCTCAACCATTTTGAGCATATCGAGGAGGTACCTGCCCAGACCCCACTCTCCGAATCCATCTCCAAGGAACTCAAAAAACGGGGAATGAATTTTGTGGGACCGACCATCATGTACGCATACATGCAGTCGATCGGCATGGTCAATGATCATCTGGTGGGATGCTTTGTAAGAATTAGGAGTTAGGAGTTAGGAATTTGTTGTGTAGGGGCGATGGTTGTCGCACCCTACGGATTTTTTGTCTCTTATTTGCCCTGGATGTAATCCAGATCGGAAATGATTGTCCAGGCTCTGGCTTTCTTCATATAGGCTCTTTGAGAGGCGATGATCTCTTTGAATAGAGGGCTTTTTGCACTCTTTTCGGCCACCAGATCGTTGGTGATCTTTCTTAGTTGTCCCATAATCTCTGGCGAGAAGGTTTTGACCTTGATATGCGGGTAGTCTTTCTTCATCGTTGCCCATGCTTCACTGTTCATATGATAGAACTCAATATACATACGGTACGCTGCCAGTCTCATGGCATTGCGAAGGATACTCTTGTGCTTGTCACTAAGCTTCTCATAAGCTTTCTGGTTGACCAAAAACTGTGCTTCCGCACCAGGTTCATGCCATCCCGTGTAGTAATAGGGAGCGATCTTGTGAAAACCCATCTTGATATCCATACCCGGTCCTACCCACTCCAGTGCATCAATCGTGCCACGATCCAGCGAAGTATAGAGTTCTCCCGGTGGGATATTGGTCACAGAAACACCCAACTTGGAGATTACTTCCCCCGCAAAACCTGGTATACGCATCCTGAGTCCTTTGAGATCATCGACTGTTTTGATCTCTTTTTTGAACCAACCGCCCATCTGATTGCCCGTATTGCCGCCCTGAAAAGAGAGCATGCCGTATTTGTCGTATGCACGCTTCATCAGCTCAAATCCACCGCCAAACTCCATCCAAGCCATACGCTCAGGTGCCGTCATACCAAAAGGCATCGTGGTGAAAGGCATCAGATTGATATCTTTGCCTTTCCAAAAGTAAGAGGTCGTGTGTCCCATCTCATACTGGCCGCCCTTGACCATATCAAAGATTCCCATGGGCGCCTTGTGCTTGTTGGAAGAATCCACACGAATCGTAAATTCGCCACCACTCATCTGATCCACATATTCTGCTACTTTTTCAGAGGCAGTGATGATAGGAGCAGCTGCACTCCCCCATGTCGTTGCCATTTTCCATTTGACTCTGTCTCCTGCATGGGCAGCTACCGCTACCATCACCAGAAGAGAAAGCAAGCCGGTTTTTTTGCTTAATCTCATTGTTTCTCCTTGAATTTGAACGAGAATCATTTTACTGAATTATTTCTTAAAGTGCATCTCCAATTTTAATTTTTAATTTTTAATTCTTAATTCTTAGCTATAATCATCCTATGAAAACATATGCTTACCCCCATACCCCCGTACCCTTCAATTTCCAGCAAAGCGTAGAGCGCTTCCATGTAGAGGAGCTTCCCCTCTTTGAGCCTAGTGGCAAAGGGGAGTTTCTACTTCTTGATATCAAAAAATATGATCTTAGTACCTGGCGGCTGCTCAATATCTTCAAAGAGGCGACAGGAGCTGATGACAGAGAGATAGGCTATGCTGGGCTCAAGGACAAAAATGCAACGACCATCCAGCGCATTTCGCTGCCTAGAAAATATGAAAAAATGTTAAAAAATATCACCACTGATCGTATTGAGATTTTGGGTCAAAACAGCAACCATCTCCCCCTCAAAGTAGGACAACTCAAAGGGAACCGATTTGAGATCATTCTCACCCATCTCGCTCCTGATGATGCCATGCGTTTTTCTAAAGTGGCTGAAAAAATGTCTCAGGAGGGGTTTCCCAATTATTATGGCTATCAACGCTTTGGTGAAGATGGCAAGAGTTGGCAGCAAGGTAAAGAGATCGCACACAGCGGAAAGCGCCTCAAGGGTGCCAAAGAAAAGCTCCTGGTCTCCGCCTATCAGAGCTACCTTTTTAACCGCTGGCTCTCCCAGCGGGTCAACCTCTCACAGATGGTGATGCAAAAAACCCCCAAGGAGGCCGCAAAAATACTAGACTACCCTCTTCCACTGGTCAAAGAACTTGCCAAACAGCCACAATTTTTCAAGCTCTTCATCGGAGAGGCTCTGATGCAGTATCCTTATGGAAAACAGAGCTACTGCAAAGATATGGCACATAGTGCGCAGAGATTTCAGAAAAAAGAGATCAGCCCCACGGGACTGCTAGCCGGCGACAAAGTCTCCCGTGCACATGCTGATGCTGCCTATCTAGAGCAACCCCACGATGATGAGGAGCTCACCAATCTCAGGGGAGACCGGCGCCTTGCATGGATCTGGCCGGAAGCCTTCTCTTGTGAATATGCCAAAGAGATGGCTACCCTGACAGTCAAGTTTTCCCTACCCAAAGGTGCCTATGCTACTGCCTTTCTCGAAGAGATAGGCAAACACTCACTTCGTCCAGAAAAGAAGCGATAGTCCCATGAGAACCACCCTGCTGATCCTTGCACTTCTTTTTACGGGAGCTATCCAGGCTGGCTACAGCATCAAGCCAGGCAAGCGCTCACGAACTGCCATCGACCGACTCCCTTTTCATACGGTTGCAGACATGAAACAGGTACCACAACGCACCTCCTATTATGCCAAGCAACTCATTCCCTTGTCCTGGTCCAAACAAAAACAGTACGACCGCGCATACAACAAACGCTATTTTGCCCCATGGCGCATGAGGGAGATGAATGAGCCTGAAGCCGACCTCACCTGGCAGATTCGTTTTGTACAGAAAAGAAAGATCTATGATGGCCGCAAGCATCTCCTCCCTCCCAAGGTCTGGCAGTGGTGGATCAAGAATTCCAATTTGGAAAAACTCGATACCGTCAAAGGCAGGGCGATCTCTATTCGCCATACCAACCTCAGGGCATTCCCCACTGATACCCCTGCCTATCGTGACCCCTGGAAAAGTACCGAAGGTTTCCCTTTTGACTATAATCAAAACTCTGAACTGCACCTCAATGTACCTCTTTATATCTCTCATTACTCGCTGGATAGAAAATGGGCATTTGTCCACGCAGGACACGCCTTTGGCTGGGTCAGGTTCTCTGATATCGCTCTGGTTGGGAATGATTTTATCAAGCGCTTCAAAACAGGTCGCTATGCGATAAGTACCAGAGATAATCTTTTTCTCTATCGAGACAAAAAGCGCTTTAGTATTCTGAAATTGGGTACACTCTTCCCTCTCTCTCGCAACGGCAAACTGCTCTCTCTGGCTACACGCAACAGCAAGGGACATGCCGTACTCAAAAGAGTCAAGAAACCTGCTGATGCCCTCATCGCTCCCAAGCCTGTTGCATTTACGCCAGGCAATGTCGCCTATATCTCCCAGCAGTTTCTCAATGAACCCTATGGGTGGGGTGGCAAGCTCTACACCAGAGACTGTTCGGCCACGACCAGAGATTTCTTCAGCTGTTTTGGTATCTATCTCGACCGCAACTCTGCCAAACAGGCAAAAAGTGGCAACAGTATCAACATCAAAGGCATGGAGAAGCGTGCCAAAAAGGAGGCGATCATTCGCTACGCCAAACCCTTCCGCTCACTACTCTATGTACCGGGACATATTGGTCTCTATCTCGGTCAGTACAGAGATGAGCCTGTCATTCTACACACCTACTGGGGCATCCGGCTCAACAACTGGGAGAAATACACCCTAGCCCGCACCATCATCACTACCACAGAGCCAGGCAAAGAGCATCCGCAGATCAGAGAAAAAAGCAAACTGATCAATACCCTGCAGAAGATTATTAATTTTTAAACCACCTACTCTCATATATAGTGATAACCAAGTTTCAAACTTCAATGATATAATTGCGCTCAAGCTGTAAGATATAGTAAAATTAAAATTCACACTTCACAGGAGTCATTATGGGATTAGGAATAGGTCTAGTAGGGCTGCCAAATGTCGGGAAATCCACCACTTTTAATGCATTAACAAAGGCACAAAATGCCGAGAGTGCCAACTATCCGTTTTGCACGATAGAACCAAACAAAGCAGTCGTACCCGTACCCGACGAGAGACTCGAGGCACTGGCCAAGATCGTCAATCCCGAGCGTATACAGTACTCTACGCTGGACTTCGTTGATATTGCCGGACTGGTCAAGGGTGCCAGCAAAGGCGAGGGGCTGGGAAATAAATTTCTGGATAATATACGAGAGACGGAGGTTATTCTGCATATCGTTCGCTGTTTTGAAGATGAAAACATTACCCACACAGAGGGCTCCATCGATCCCATCAGAGACATAGAGATCATCGAAACCGAACTACTGCTGGCAGACATGGGTGCGCTGGAGAAGCGCATCAGCACTATCGCTAGAAAAGCCAAAGGCAACGACCGAGATGCCAAAGCCCAGCTGGCTGTTGCAGAGGCACTGCTCACACATATTGAAGCCTCCAACCCTGTCGCTACATTTCCAGAGAGCGATAGTGATGCCTTTAGACAGCTCAACAAAGAGATGCGCTTTTTGACTGCCAAAGAGATCATTTATGGTGCCAATGTAGATGAAGAGGGACTAGAAGAGGACAATGCCTTTGTCCAGACACTCAAAACCTACGCAACACAGCACGATAGAGAGGTGCTCAAGCTCTGCGCCAAAGTCGAAGAGGAGATGGTAGAGTTTGACGAAGAGGAAAAAATGGAGATGTTGGAGTCTCTGGGCGTAAACGAGTCTGGTCTCGATCAGATTATTCGCAAAGGCTTTGACAAGCTAGGTCTCATGAGCTACTTCACTGCCGGCGTCAAAGAGGTGCGTGCCTGGACGATCCGCAAAAATACCACTGCACCCAAAGCGGCAGCAGTCATCCACAATGATTTCGAAAAAGGCTTTATCCGTGCAGAGGTGATCAGCTTTGAGGATTTTGTGACCAACAGTGGAGAACATGGCGCCAAAGAGGCTGGCAAAATGCGCCTGGAAGGCAAAGAGTATATTGTCCAAGATGGTGATGTGATGCATTTCAGGTTTAATGTCTAATGAAAAAATCTCTTCTTTTGCCTCTTGTGCTACTGGCTCTGCTTTCTGGATGCGACAGCAAACCAGGCAATAGTCTTATGATCACACGCCAAAGTGCCTATCCTCTCAAACAGACAATAGACCGGTTCACTCAGGCCATAGAGAAAAAGGGCTACCTCGTAACAGCTGTCATAGACCACACTGCCCGTGCCAAAAAAGAGAATATCTACCTTCATCCTACCCTGGCGCTAACCATAGACAATCCCAAAGTCTTCTCGGCACTGCTAACCTGTAACCCTTCGCTCGCCGTCGATCTTCCTATGCGCGTAGCTGCCTATTCAGAGTTGGGAGGTGCAGTCAAATTTTCCTATACGCAACCAGAATACTGGTCACTCAAACATAATGTTAAAGACAAAAACTGTATTGCAGTTATTTTGGAAATGACCAGAGATTTGAATGAGGCCGTCGAGGTGTTGAAAAAATAAGATCTCGAGCATCGGAATGTGTGTATGGAGGAAGTTATGTGTATGAATCGTGGTTTCAATCTGTTTTCTCAAAAAAGGAGGAGGAAAAAATAGATCGCCGATACCCGAGATACAAGCGTAGTATATCTAATTAAGATAAAATTAGTCTTAATTAGATATAAAATATTACATTTTTTATTTATCTCATTTATTTCTATCATAGATACCATTAACTGGATATTTTAATCTTCTTTTGTCTCTATACCCCAAGTATTTCCTTTTTCTTTCCTGCTATAATGTACCTGTTTTTATACTTTCATCGCAATGCAATTAAGGAAAAATATGTCACAGCAGGATCAGGTTAAATGGGATAAGAAATATACAGAGAACCATAAGTTACTAGGCTTCAGGGAAGCCAGTCCTCTACTCAAACAGTTTCTTGCCCCTGCTCAGGGAAGCAAGGCACTTGATATCGCCTGTGGTACCGGGCGAAACACATTTTATCTGGCAGAAAATGGATTTGAGGTAGATGCACTGGATATCTCTGCGGTAGCTCTACAGGAGCTCACACAGCATATGCAAAAAGTAACCGATCTGGCATTTATCCATACACAACTGGTAGACCTGGACAGCTATACTCCTCCTCGCTCCACCTATAATATGATCATCCAGACCAATTTTCTAGACCGTAGGCTGATCCCTCTGCTGGCACAGGCACTTACTAAAAATGGTATACTGATTATCGAAACCTATATGGTCGATCCCGAGAATGAAAAGAAAGGCTCCAACGAAACCTACCTCCTCAAGGCGGGGGAACTCCCTACCTATTTTGACGAACACTACGAGATACTCTTCTATGATGAATTCTGGAACCAGGGAGAGAACTACCGCATGCGCAAACAGGGGATCGCGGTCAAAAGACTTTCTTGAGCTACCTTACCAGTATCCGCTAATCCATAAACGCCAACAGTGCTGCAGTCACTGCGACATTAAGCGACTCAACACCTCGCTGCATCGGGATAGAGATACTGTGACCACAGAGAGCTCTGATCTCAGGACTGACGCCGCTGCTCTCATTTCCTAGGACAAAGATGCTACACGGGGGATAGTTTGTCTCTTTGTAGTTTTTCGGGGCATCAGAGTCGAGCGTATAGAGGGTCGCGCCTTGCTTTTGCATGCTTTCTAGAGCCCTCTTTAGATTTGGGGTTTTGAGTACAGGGAGCCTAAACAGGGTACCAGCACTTGCTTTGATGACCAGTGGAGATATCTGTGCGTTGCCTTTGGTGGGGATGAGGATTGCATCGATTTGTCCGGCAGCACAGGAGCGGATGATCATGCCGAGATTTTGGGGATTGGTGACGCCATCGAGTGCAATGACCTTATAAGCATCATCCTCAGCCATGAAAGTCTCAATATCCGCAGAGTGCGGCAGCATAATATCCAGTGCCACACCTTGATCCTGTTTGGCATTTTTTGAGATACGAGAGAGTGTCTGCTTGTCATGATACGCCACTTCTATGTCGCGCTCTTTGGCCAGTGAAATCATTTGGGAAAGCACGGGAGCAGCCTTGTTTGAGTCGGAGAGATGGAGCTTGTGGATCTCGATCGTCTCATCCTGCAAGGCTTCCAACACAGCATTCCTGCCATAGATCGTCAGAATCTTGTCAAGGAATGCTTTTTTATCCTGATAGGCTTGTGAATCACTTGTCTTCAATGATCCCTAGCCCTTCCAGACCAGACTGGGTTTGTTGTTCTCGTCAAATTCCACTGCAGGCATGCCCATGACATTGTATCCACTATCTACATAGTGAATCTCGCCTGTTACTGCACGACTGAGATCGGAGAGCAGATACATCCCTGAGTTGCCTACATCATGAATGGAGACATTCTTCTTGAGTGGTGCATTGGCTTCATTCCACTTGAGGATAAAGCCAAACTCACCGATACCGGCAGCTGCGAGTGTCTTGATAGGGCCTGCAGAGATCGCATTGACACGGATACCATCTTTACCAAGGTCTTCTGCCAGGTATTTGACTGTCATTTCCAGTGTGGCTTTGGCGATACCCATGAGGTTATAGTTGGGGATATATTTGGCTCCGCCATAATAGGAGAGTGTGAGTACGGAGGCGTTATCACTTAGCACTGGCTTGAGTTCTCGAACCACTTCTATCAGCGAATAGACTGAGATATTCATCGCGATCTCAAAAGCATCTTTGGGGATATCTATAAAGCGTCCACTCAGCCCCTCTTTGGGAGCAAAAGCGATAGAGTGCACAATGAAGTCTATTTCACCCATATCCTTGGCGATAGACGCGCGCAAAGCTGTGATCTCCTCCGGCTTGCTTACATCACATCGATACAGTCTCTGGGCACAGCCCAGATCCTCTGCAATAGGAGCCAGTTTGGTCTCAAATCTGTCATTGAGAAAGGTAATCGCCATCTCAGCGCCCTGCTCCCTACAAGCATTGGCAATACCATAGGCAATCGACCGCTTGTTAGCGATACCCAATACAATCCCTTTTTTACCCTTCATAATCATGCTATAATCCTTTTTAAAATAATCTTGTATTTTACCATAATTGGATTAGGGTATGAAAACAGTCAGGAAGAATCATGAAAGAAATACATTTTATCTCCACCGGAGGTACTTTCAACAAACAGTATGACGAGGAGAGTGGCGGCATCGCTATCGATAAGAAAGCCCGTACGTTACAGGAACTTGCCCAAAAGTGGCGCACTGACTTTGAGGTAGAAACCCTTATCGGGAAGGACTCTCTGGATATGACGGATCAGGACAGAGAAGCGCTCCTCGAAGCCGTCAGAAAATCACCGGCACAGGAGATCATTGTCATCCACGGTACCGACACCATGGATCTGAGTGCCAAAATTCTTGCGCAAGCAGAGCTTCCCAAGCGTATCGTCCTGACTGGTGCCATGACGCCTTACCGTGTAGACAAGGTCGAAGCCACGGCCAATGTGGCTATGGCCTATGGTTACCTGCAGGCCGAGGGCACCAATGGTGTCTATATCTCCATGAATGGTGTCCTAGGATCACATGACACCATCATCAAAAACAGAGCAGCCAAACGCTTCGAATCAGCGTGAGGGTGGCTTGGTGCTGCTGGCATTGTCCTCTGCTTTGGCAGCCTCCAGTTCTGCCTGGACTTTCTTGAGTGGGTGATTCTTGAAGTAACCATGATAATAAAGCCACTTATAAATATCTGCAGCAATAGGTCCAGCACTGCTACCTCCATGCCCTCCATGCTCCAACAATACAGTGACGACATATTCTGGTTTTTTGAAGGGAGCATAAGTTGTAATCCAGGCATGGGAGCGCTTGAAATAAGCCAGATCCTGCTCCTTGACCCTCTTTTTTACATCTTGGGGTATCGATACCACCTGTGCTGTTCCTGTCTTTCCTGCTACTTTGATAGGTAGTTTTGACATAGTTTTAAATGCAGTACCAGACTTAACATTGCAGACATCATACATCCCTAGACGAATCTTTTCCATATGTGTTCTGTTGAAAGGGACACGCTTGGTAGGAATTTTGACAGGATTGCCATTAATCTTTTTTGCCAGTGTGGGCGTCACAAGCTTACCTGTTGCCAAAAAAGCTGTGTATCGTGCCACCTGTATCGGTGTAACATTGTCATACCCCTGTCCAATCGCTGCAATGACTGTCTCGCCCATATACCAAGGGAGTCCATAGCGCTTTTTCTTCCATGCTTTATCGGGTATGATACCATTGTACTCTACAGGTAGATCAATACCCGTCTTGATGCCAAGCCCGATATTTTTGAGTGTCTTGGCTATATTGTCTATACCAATCTCCAGACTCTTATTATAATAATACACATCACAGCTTTCACGAATAGAGCGTCTCAGATCCACATCACCATGCCCCCACTTGGACCAACATCGAAACTTGTGCTTGCTCTTGCCCACAGTGATAAACCCTACGCAATGCTCCTCCTTGTCAAGCACTCCCTTGCCAAACTTGGATGTCGCCAGCGCAATACCCATCTTGATCACCGATCCCGGAGGATAAACCGCATGGATAAATTTATTGGTAAAAGGATGGCCCAGATTCATCTGAAGGGCTTTCCAGTTTTTGACGCTGATGCCGTCCACGAAGAGATTGGGATCATAGCTTGGGTTGCTAACCGCAGACAAGACCTCTCCTGTACTTTTCATGACGACCACGATGGCTGCTTTCTTTTTGAGAAGCAAGCGTATGTATTTTTGGAGCTTCATGTCCAAATGGAGCATCAGGTTTCTATTGCTGACAGGGTCTTTTTTCTCCAAAACCTCCAGCGCCTTGTTTCGCGCATTGACTTTGGTAATGGTATAACCAAGTTCACCCTCCAATAGGCTATTGTAATACCGTTCCAGTCCACTCTTGCCTGCTCTTCCTACGGCTTTGGTTACGGGGTCTTTGTCGTTTTCTTTTTTATTGGATCTGCCTATATAGCCTACGATATGTGCCGCAAACTGCCCATAGGGATAGTGCCGTTTTGTCTCTACCTCTATCTTGATATGAGGATTGAGACTAATCTGAGGGTAGACTTTCATCATATCATTATAAGAGACAAACTCGACCACCTTGATGAACTTGTGGTTATATGCAGAGCTATGCTTGCGATAGACTTTTTCCATCACCGAACTGTTAATATCAGGAAAAACTGTCTTTATCTCCTCGATAACCTTCTGTAGCTCACCCTTCTTGATACTGAGGTGCGGGGCAATAGAAAGAGAGAATCCCATCTTGTTGATTGCCAGAAAATTACCATCCGTGTCTACAATCTCACCTCGGACAGGCTTGATGTACTCTTTTCTCTCTATATTCTCTTTTGCCAGCTTTTCATAATAAAACCCAGATTTGATGCTGACCTGATATAGTCTCCCAATCATCAATGCCCACACACCTAAAAAAAGTAGTATAACGATTTTGTATCTCATAGAAGTACCGCAAAAATAAGGTCAAAGGTCAGTGAGTAGAGTAACAAGGAATTGATAAAAATACTTGTGGTATCAAAAATAAAATCATAACCAAGCAACAAGATGAAATAGTAGATATCGATCACCACAACAGAAAGTAATCCTACACATACAGAGCAGCGCTTAAAATAGCGTATCTTTTCATAAATCGTGAGATAGAAAAGAAGTATCGCCAGCAGTGAAAGAAACATCGGCAGAGAAAGGTTGGCTTCCAAATTCAACAGATAAAGCAGAGGAAACCAAACATAGCGCACCCCGTGACCATCTATACCCCAGATAACCATATATCCAGCAAATCCAATAAATAGCGGTAGAAATACATACATGGATATCAATATAGGGTAGAGAAGGACGAAGCATCCTATGGTTATCCAAAAAAGTATCCACAGTATCTTCCTTCCCACGGGCTTTATCCTTTGGTGTCTACACGATACATCAAAGAAACTTCGTTACAGACAGGAAAATGAATACACTTAATACAGTCTGCCCAGATTTTCTGCTCAGGGATATGCTCTTTGGCGATCTCTTCAAAGCCCATTTTGAGAAAAAATTGAGGAAGATAGGTGAGCACCAATATCTCCTCAAGTCCTAGATCTTGAGCTTCATTTATAACAAACTGTACCATTTTTTTGCCCACAGATTGCCCTCTAAATACTTCATCCACAATCAAACTTCTCATCTCTGCCAAGCGAGGAGAGTGCACATGCAATGCAGTATATCCCACCAGCTTCTCCCCCTCTTTTGCCAATACATAGGATCGGATATTGGTAGCGATCTCATCTGCACTGCGATCTAGTATCACGCCACTTTTGACTTCATTGGCAACCAAGTCCAACATACTTGGAATATCTCTTAGATTCGCTTTACCCAACGTCATGATATGCTCGCACCAAATATCGTTTCAAGTATCTCTTCATGCACTTTCTCTACTCCAATCTTTTTGGAATTGGAGATGAAGATAGAATCAGGAAACTTTTTTCTCAGAGCTGTTTTCTCTTTGGTATTGAGCTTATCAATTTTGGTAAACAGTGCCAAATACCGCTGATCCGGGCGGATAAAGCCCTTGATGTACTCCTCTACCTCATTGTCTATTTTAGCATTGGGGTGTCTGGCATCTCGCAGGTGGACAAAAAGACGAATAGAAACACGCTTCTCTATAAACTCTACCAAATTCTTCTGCCAAATCTGCTTGAGTGTTTTGGAAACCTTGGCGTACCCAAACCCAGGAAGATCCACATAGCGCAAAAAATATGGGGTCTCCCCTACTCTATACTCTATTTCAAAGAAATTTATCAATTGCGTTTTTCCCGGAGTAGAGGAGCTTTTGGCCAGGTTTTTTCGTTTGGCTAGAGTATTGATTGTCGAGCTTTTCCCCACATTAGATCGTCCGATATACACCACTTCACTGACACTGTCATCCAGTGAATCAGCGATGCTCTGTGCAGACTTGATAAAGGTTGAATTAACCACTCTTGGGTTTTGCATTGCTTTTCCTATTTCATCTCAAAGGTTAATTTAGCAGCAGCTTTTTTACTGCCTTCTATACTGAAAGCGCCTGTGCTACTATGTATCTCTACTTTGCTCGCAGTAATATCTCTTTTGTTTTGTCGATCCTTCACTTTGACATTTCCTCTAAGGATATATATTTTCTTTTTAGGAAAATAGAGCATTTCCCTACAACTTCCCTGATAGTTCGCCGCTGATTTTTTAATATGGAAGCGCACACCACCAAGTGCGCTATACTTTTGTGTACTGTTGTCATCGTTGAAATAGACGATGATTCGATCTGCACTGATCTTTGTGTGTCCCTGCACGATCTTTGCATTTCCTAAAAAGCGTACTGCCTTGTCTGCATCTTTGGCGATAAACTTATCTGCAGTGATCTCAAGCTTCTCGGCATACAGTACAGAGACTCCGATCATAAAAAGTAAAATAGAGATTTTTTTCATCTTTTGCCTCAAATGATAATGGAGATGATTATAGCCACTTTTCACTAACAACTATCCCTTTTACGGATTTTAGTTCAGCATCTCTTCCAGTGTTGCATAGACATTATTGCCCAACACCTCTACATCATACCCACCTTCCAAAAAGAACACAAAAGGCACATCGGCACTGTCCAGTATCTGACGGACAATCTTTCTGATTCCTTCTGTGGTCACATGCAGCTGCGCCAATGGGTCACTCTCATGCAGATCATAGCCGGCAGAAACCAAAATAATCTCCGGAGAAAATGCCTTTACCTTTTCAGGAAGGTCATATTCGTAAATCTCTAAAAGCTCCCTATCTCCACTGTCTGGCATAACGGGATAGTTGGCAGTAGTGCCAACACCACTGCCTTCACCCCGTTCTGCCTCCGCACCCGTACCAGGATAGGCAAATGCCTGATGGGAAGAGAAGTAAAATACGCTGGGATCAGCATAGAACGTATCTTGTGTACCATTGCCATGATGGACATCAAAATCAACAATCATTGCCTTTTTATAGCCTATTTTCTGGGCATATTTGGCTACGA
>JALVVQ010000021.1 GCA_027023325.1 Campylobacteraceae bacterium
TCACGGTCGTCCCTTGCTTTGCTGTAAAGCCCGCACCCTTGACGACAAGGTCTTTGATAATACTGACGCTGTCACCCTCTACCAAGATATTGCCATTGCTGTCTCGTGTCGGTTCTGCATTTTCATCCGGCAGTCCAGCCTCAGCCCACTCTTGCACCTCAGGTTCCAGATAGAGCATGTCCAACATATCCTGAGGCCATCCCTCTCCTGAAATCTTCTTAAGGATGCGATAGGCTGTCACCTGTACTGCTGGATTGGGACTCCACATACTGTCGTTGAGGCATCGCCAGTGATTGGGATTGCTTTCTGGGTTTTCCAACAATGCGGCACACTCACCACATACCAGTATGGACTGTTCTGCACTTCCATCACTGGGAGCCACTTCCATCACCGCCAAACCTTCTGTGTTGGCACACAATTCACACTGATTACCACTTCTTTCTATTAATGCTTGCTCTATACCCACGCTATATATCCTTTATACTTATTTAATTGTATCGCATTTTATCGTCATCGCTCTTAAGGGTACCTCTTATTGAAGTGCTCAATAACTACAAATAAAGGTTTCACTCGATGGCGACAAAGGAGCACTCAACCCATGAAATGGGCGCTTGCGTTTGTGACTGACAGAGCTATCGAGTGAAACCGGCGATTTTTAGGAGAGTTCAATTCAAAATTATCGCCAAAAGAGCAGGAAATTTACCTTCCGTCAAACATTATAATGTTATGATTACTGCCATGAAAAAAACAGACTTTGACCTGATTGTTATAGGCGGTGGTGCGACAGGGGCTGGCATCGCGCTGGATGCCTCCTTGCGAGGGCTCAGTGTAGCACTTTTTGAGCAGAATGACTTCGCCGAAGGCACCAGCAGCCGCAGTACCAAGCTCGTGCATGGTGGTGTGCGCTATCTCGAAGCAGCCGTCAAAAAGCTAAATAAAGCCCAATATGCTCTGGTCAAAGAAGGCCTCAAAGAGCGCAAACTCTTCCTCAATAATGCCCGACATTTAGCCCATCCTATCGAGCTCATCACACCACTGTATCGTTGGTGGGAGGTCCCCTATGTCTACGCGGGTCTCTTTCTCTATGACCTGATCTCTGGCAAAGCCTCGCTAGGCAGGAGCAAACTCCTCAGTCGCAGCAAAGCCCTTTCGCTCAATCCAGCGATCAATCCCCAAGACCTCAAGGCAGCGGTAAGCTACTATGACGGTGCCTTCAATGACAGTCGTATGGTGATTGCCCTCCTCCAGACAGCGGAGCAAAACGGTGCCGAGGTACACAATCATCATCAAGTCACTGCTTTACACAAAACAGATGGCAGCATCTCTGGTGTCACAGTCTGGGACAAACTTGGCAGACAAGAGCATCGCTATCAAGCCAAAGTCGTCATCAATGCCACAGGACCATTCGTCGATCAGGTCAGAGCATTGGATGAGCCTCAGTGCAAAGCCATGATACAAGCCAGCAGCGGCATCCACATCATTGTGGATTCAAAATTCCTTCCCTCTCCCAAAGGTATCATGATTCCCCAGACCAGTGATGGCAGAGTGTTGTTCGTGCTCCCCTATCAAGGCAAGTGCATGATCGGTACCAGCGACACTCCTGCCAATCCCTCAGAACATCCCGAAGTCACCGATACAGAGATAGACTATCTACTGGAAAATGTCAACCGCTATTTTGGTATCAAGGTAACACCACAAGATATCCTCGGACGCTTCTCTGGTCTGCGCCCGCTTCTTGTTCAGGAGGACACAACAGACACAGCCATGCTGGTGCGTGAGCACATAGAGCGCTTTTCTGACAGCGGACTTCTCACGATCGCAGGAGGCAAATGGACCAGCTACCGTAGCATGGCAGAATCAGCCGTCACCATGGTGCTTGACAAGCTGGGAAAAAGCCTCAAAAACTATCCCTGCTGCACAGAAAACACGCTTCTGGTCGGATCTCAACATCTCCCAGCAGACAGTGACCTTCCCCAAAGTCTGTATCAGCGCTATGGGGATCAGGCTTCCAAGGTCATGCAAATCGCCAAAGAGGAGAATGCAGAGACCTTGCTGCATGAAAGTCTCGAGATCACCAAAGCAGAGCTACTTTATGCTATACGATACGAATATGTACGCAAGCCTTTGGACTTCATTGTTCGTAGGATCAATCTAGGACTGACAAACCAGACGCTTGCCAAAATACTTGTACACAAGGTATCTCTCATATTGCAGGAGGAGCGCCATATATCGGATGATGTCATGCAGTTTCTAGAGGATGAATCACTCTCTATGCTACAAAAAGGAATCTAGAAAATAGTTTCAAAATAGTCCTCAATCATATCGAAGTAAAATAGGGCTATACTCTCAAGAATATAGAAAAGGAGTGTGTGTTGTTACGGAAAATATTTCTGCCCACCATATTGATTTTGCTGGGCTATGGATTTTGGATCAGTCCCAACTTTAAGGAGATTACAGCAGGTGTGGCTATCTTTCTCTTTGGTATGCTCTCTCTCGAAGAGGGATTCAGGGCCTTTTCTGGCGGTGCGCTCGAAAGGGTGCTGAAAGCGTCTACAGACAAGCTATGGAAGAGTATAAGTTTTGGTTTTATCTCGACTGCTATCATGCAGTCGAGCTCTCTGGTCTCAGTCTTAACCATCTCTTTTATCGGTGCAGGTCTGATAGGACTGTATCAGGGTGTAGGTATCATACTGGGCGCCAATATCGGCACGACCACCGGTGCCTGGCTCATGGCAGGATTTGGACTCAAGGTCAAGATCTCTGCCTATGCCATGCCCATGCTTGCCTTTGGGGTTATCCTCATCTTTCAAAAAGCAAAATCACTCAAGGGTCTAGGCTATATTCTGACGGGTCTAGGCTTTCTCTTCCTGGGGATTCACCACATGAAAGAGGGATTTGAGGCATTCAAAGACACTGTCGATCTCGCTTCCTTTGCCGTACCTGGCTTCAAAGGCATGCTGATCTATATCGGTATCGGTATCATCGCTACGCTTATCATGCAGTCTTCGCATGCCACCATTGTATTGATTCTCGCAGCACTCTCTGTCGGGCAGATTACCTACGAAAACGCCATTGCCCTCACCATCGGTGCCAATATCGGTACAACTATCACTGCTATCATTGGCTCACTCAGTTCCAATATCGAAGGAAAGCGGCTGGCAGGTGCGCATTTCATCTTCAATATTGTTACAGCAGCTGTGGCGGTCGCCTTGATGCCCTATATTATTACGACTGTCGCCTTTATCAGTGATTCACTCGGTATTGCCGGTACCAATCATACCCTACGCCTGGCAGTCTTTGATTCACTGTTCAAAATTATGGGTGTGGTACTGTTTATTCCCTTTGTCAATACACTCGTGCGCTTCCTCGAACGCGTCCTCAAGAAAAGAGAAGCCGCTCCACAAGGAGCTATGCTCAAGGCAGAGTATCTCAATGACTCCGCACTGGAGTTTCCAGCCACTGCACTCAAGGCCACACTCGATGAATCCAGAGCCCTGATGAATCGTGCCATGAAGATTATTGCTACAGGACTGGGCTTGGATGGAGACCGTCTGCTCTCAGAGGATGATCTCAAGCATCTCCTCGAGACGAACTGCTGTCAAAATATCACCGATATCGAACCTCTCTATGTCAGGGAACTCAAAGGCGTCTACGGTGAAATTGTTGGCTTCGCTATCAAAGCACAGTCAGAAATCGATGCTTCCTATATCACAAGCTTTCACAATATCAAACTGGCCAACAGGAACAACATCGAAGCAGTCAAGATGACAGAACAGCTACAACATAATCTCAACAGATACCTCCATAGCGACAATGCCAATATCAAAGAACAGTATGCCAAGATGGTCAAGCGTATCGCCAAACTCATACGCAGAATACATCTCATCAGTCAAACAGAGGACAAAGAAGAGGCGCTGCTCAGTCTCATGAAAACCAAAAAAATACTGGAGAAGAACGATATCGTCTCCAATGGAAAGCTGGACAAGCTCATACGCGAAAACCTCATCACCAACGAGATGGCGTCCTCTCTTATGAATGACAGTGCCTATACCAACAACATCATCAAGAGTTTGATTGTCTCTGCAGGTGTACTCTGGGTCGATGCCAATGTAGATATACGGAAGTACCGTGAAGAGATATTTTTAGATAAGGAGGAGAGAGAAGATGGATAAGATAGACCTCAACGGGCTTTTTCCCGTCAGGCCAAGACACTTTCATGAAAATGAGGTGTTTGATGTGGCAGTCATCGGTGCAGGAGTAGTAGGCTGTGCGATTTTCAAAGCATTTTGCGAACAGGGGGTCAAGACCGTACTGGTCGAAAAAGCCAACGACATCCTCGAGGGTGCAAGCAAGGGCAACAGCGCCATCCTGCATACAGGCTTCGATGCGCCACCAGACTCATTGGAACTTCAGTGTGTACAGGCTGGCTATGCCGAGTATATGAAGATCTACAAAGAGATGAACCTTCAGCTGCGACCTACCAAGGCAATGGTCGTCGCCTGGAACGAGGAGCAACTGGAGAAACTCGATGCCATCCAGCAAAAGGGCTTTGGCAATGGCGTCAAGGAGCTCGATCTCATCGATGCCAAGCAGGTGCACAAGCTGGAACCACACCTCTCCAGCACTGCCCAAGGCGCCATCATCGTCCACGGAGAATCCGTCATCGATGCCTGGTCTGCCCCATTGGCGTATGTCAAAAAGGGTCTCGCACATGGTGGCAAGACCGCCTTTAGTCATGAGATCACAGGTGGGCATTACACGGGAGAATATTGGGAACTTGAAACCACACAAGAGCCTATCCGTGCCAAAACTGTCATTAATGCTGCAGGACTCTATGGTGATATCATAGAAAAGATCAGGGGTAATGTGGATTTCCAAATCAT
>JALVVQ010000022.1 GCA_027023325.1 Campylobacteraceae bacterium
TTGACGATTTTTCCTTTGGCACGCATGAGGATATCGAGCACCTGGGTCTCTCGCTTTGAAAGCTTGACGATCTTCCCTTCTTCATAGAGGAGCTTTTCATTTTTGTCATAGGTGTAGATCGCATTGATTCTGATATTGCTCTCTCTGTCTTTGAGCACTTCTTCTTTGGCTTTTTGTAACATCCCCATGACATTGTCTACATTGAGTGGCTTGACAAAGTAGCCCAGTACCCTGAGGTTGATAGATTTGAGGAGCTTCTCTTCGTCCTGATAAGCAGAGACAATGATAAACTTCTGATCCTTGTTAATCTCATGTATGGTCTCCAGCATCTCCATGCCGTCCATGTTGGGCATCTTGATATCAGTCAGTACCAGGTCAAAAGCCGTACCTTTTTCCTGATTTTTCGTATAGACTTCCAGTCCTTCCAGACCATCTTCCGCTACTACCACCTCTTCAAAAATGGTATTGAGGTAAAAGCTCAGTATTTCTCTGGCATCTTTCTCGTCTTCACACAAAAGCACTCTTGTTCTGATCATTTCATTCCCCTTATTGTAAATTCAACACCATGATCTTTATTTCTCGCCGAAATCTCTCCACCCATACTGTTCTCTATGATCATCTTGGTCATATAGAGTCCTATGCCTGTCCCCTTATCTTCAAATTTGGTGGTAAAATAGGGCTCAAACATTCTTTCCAGTACTTCCTGATCCACAAATCCTCCATTGTTATAGATGCGAATAGTCTCTTTCACTATAGTTATAGCAATTTTTCCTTGAAATTTCCCTTTTTGAGCCTTTTTTGCCACTATAGCATCCTTTGCATTGGAAAGAATATTCAAAATGGCTTGTTTGAACTCATTTTCATAGCCGTTGACCTCCAATGGCTCACCTTTGATTGTCAATGCTATATCATTTTTCTCCAATTGCGTACCCATGATCGAGTGGGTCGATTCTATTGCCTCTGCCACACAAAAGGGCGCCTTCTCTTTGCTGGGTCGATAAAAATCTCTAAAATCATCAATCGTATTGGACATATACTCAATCTGTGCTTTGGCTCTATTGACGAAATCATCCATTTTCTCTTCGACAAATACCTTATCTTCGGCATTGTCGCGGATAAAATGTAGAATCAGTGAGATATTATTGAGCGGTTGCCGCCACTGATGGGCGATGGCACCGATCATCTCCCCCATGGCTGCCATCTTGTTTTGCTGGATAAGCATACGGCGCTTGCGTTCATTTTTTGCCAACTCTTTTTCTACCAGCGCTTTGAGTTTTTTGTCAGCCAGCTTCTTCTCATCGATATCCATACTCATCATCGAGAGCCGGATGGGATTGCCGTCCTTGTCTACAAAGGCTTTTCCTCGCCCCAAAACCCAGATATAGTCTCCATTTTTCTTTCTTAGCCTGTATTCACATACGAGGTGTTCTTTGTCCTTCTCAGAAGTGTGTGTCCGGATATCCTCTATGACCCGATGCACATCTTCAGGATGAATGATACTCAACCAATCATCATAGGATTTCACATCCGCTCTTTCATACCCCAGCATATCCAACCATTTTTTGGAGAAAAATGTTCTTTTTGTCTGGAAGTTTGTATCCCATAGTCCATCATTGGAAGCGATGACAGCCAGCTCATAGCGCTCCTTCAGGCTCTTGATCTGTCTGTTTTTTCTCTCCTCTTTTCGGTTAAATTCTGCAAAGATCTTTTTGATATAATCAGAAAAGAGTACGGTAAACGCCAAGAGTACAATGGTAGCCAAAACAATTACAAGTGCGATGGTGTTCCTCTGCTGGTTCAGCCTGTTTTGGATTTCAGACATCTTCTGGGCATATTGTCCTGATCTAGCGCCTTCTGTATGGGCTATACCGATAGTGATACCATATTTTGAAACCTCAGTGATGATACTGTCAGAAGGTATAGTGTCGTCTGTCTGCCATCTCTTCTGGTTATCCAGGTTATAGACCTTGTCCAACTCTTTCTGGTGGAGCCAAAAGTAGTATCCTTTGGGTCGATAGTCTCCTTTGCTAATCGCATTGAGACTCGCAGTCGCCGTGAGGTTCTGCAGATAGTCCACAGAAGAAAAAGCACCGATATATATCCCCACCTGCTCATCTATGGCAAAATAACTCAGCTGTATGGTTTTGGTGAGATCATTCTTCCAGGACATAGCAGAGTCATCGCCCTGTGACTTCATATACATGAGTGTGATATCCAGATGTCTTTTGCCGCGTTTGGGGCCAAAGATCAGCGTCCTGATACTGCGTGCCACCTTCTGTCCATGGAGGATATTGAGTGCATTGTCAAAAAGCAGAAACTGCATATCTCCCTTTGTCTCCAGCTCTTTGATGTAGCGTATAAGCTTTTCTCTTCTCTTCTTGCTATCCTCAAGCCCCATACTGATACCCTTGAGTATATGTACAGAGCGCTTCAAATTCTCTTCTACTTTTGAGAGGTTGCTTTTGACCTGCTGCTCTACGGCATTGAGGTAGCTATTGAGGTGATTTTCTTCTATATATTTCTGCTGCTGGGTGTAGAGCTGTGCTTCGCTATGTACTTTGTATTGTGTGACCAAAAAGAGTATGATCAGAGACAGCACCATCAGTAAGCCGATAAATGCAGGAGGCACATAGGTCAGAATCTTTTCGATATCGCTTAGTTTATATGTTTTTTTAGACACTGGTTTCTCCCTTGTGTGGCAGCTTGGAGAGTGTCGGGGCAAAAGCTTTGGTACTGACGCTGACCCTGTCTCCCATACTGAGCCTCTCAGCCTCAGCCGCACCTATGACGACTTCCACGATCTGCTGCCCTATCGCGATGATCGCTACCGCCACCACATCAGCAGGCACGATCTCGAGTATCTCTCCCTCGAAGGAGAACTTCTGGCTCCCCGTCGTATGCAGCAGCACCTCCTTGGGGCTGCCATCAGCCACTACATGCCCCTGCTCCAGCACCACCACACGCTCCGCCATGCGGTAGATCTCACTGGGCTCATGTGAAACCATCACCGTGGTCGTACCAAACTCCCGATGCAAAGAGAGTATCTCTTGCTGGAGTGCCGCACGCATCACAGGATCAAGCGCAGAGAGTGGCTCATCGAGCAACAGCAGCTGAGGCTGTCCCATCATCGCCCGACACAACGCCACCCGCTGCTGCTGCCCACCGCTGAGGCTCTGTGGCTTCCTAGCTCTGAGCGGCAACAACCCTGTCATCTCCATAAGCTTCTCCGCCAGCGCCTTATCGCTACGCACATAGAGCAGATTTTCCTCCACCGACATATGAGGAAAGAGCGCATAGGACTGAAACACCATTCCCACCCCACGCTTCTGTGGTGGCAGCGCTTTGCCATCATCTAGCCACACCGTCTCCCCCATCACGATCTGCCCCTGCGCCGCCTCCAACCCTGCCAACACTCTCAGCAATGTCGTCTTGCCACTCCCACTCACCCCGGAAAGCGCCACAAAAGCACCCTGCACTATCGTCAGGTCGATGTCTAGGGTCATGTCTGCGGTGGTGCGATGGAGGGGTTTGGTGATGCGCATGGTCAGCATGATGGTTCCTTACGGGCATGATTAAATACTGAAGTAAGTGTACCATCCTCCTGCTTGCATCCCCAAGGGCGCGTTTGCCAACGCACCAAATATTTATTGAACCCTCTGAAATACGGTGCTCCCTTTTTGCTAAACAAGATATAGAGTTTGCGCCCTATCCAGATACCAAAGACCGATTCGAGATAGAGAAAAAGCAAATCCACACACTATCTCTATATACCCAAAAAGTTTTCCCCTGAAATTCTATACCCTACTCCACAATTTTACTCACAGGCAGCTCTACAATCGCTTTGGCACCATGCTCCTTGAGCTTGGGAATGACATAGCGCAGGGTATTTTGATCTACGACTGCTATGACATCTACCCAGTCACCCTTGGCGAGACTGGAAACGGTAGGGTTTTCGCTAGGGAGTACCTCTAGTATCTCTTTGAGACTCGCCTGAGGGGCATTGAGCATCAGGCAGGATTTTGGCTTGGCGTCGATGACAGACTGAAGCATCATGACGATGCGCTCGATCTTGGCTCTCTTCTCGGGGTCTTCATAGGCTTTTTTGTTGGCGATGAAGCGGGTAGTAGTCTCCAATACAGTATCGATAATCTTGAGATTGTTGGCACGCAGTGAGGAGCCGGTCTCAGTGATCTCTACGATCGCATCTGCCAGATCAGGTACTTTGACCTCTGTCGTACCCCAACTGAACTCCACATTGACATTGACGCCCTTGGCAGAGAAATAGTCCTGTGTCAAGTTTACCACTTCAGTAGAAATCGTTTTCCCCTCCAAGTCTTCGGCGCAAGTATAGGGTGAATCCTCTTTGACCGCCAGCACCCATTTGATAGGCTTGAAGCTCTGTTTGGCATAGATCAGCTCAGCTACTTCGACTACATCCGCACGGTTCTCCCGTATCCAATCCAAACCGGTCAGCCCACAGTCCAACTGTCCTCCCTCTACATAGCGTGCCATCTCTTGGGCACGGATCAGCATACAGCTGAGCTCCGGGTCATCTATACTGGGGTAGTAGTTGCGCTCTTTGACACGAATATCGTAGCCTGCCTCTTTAAATATCTTAATCGTTGCATCCTGCAGACTTCCTTTGGGTATGCCCAGTGTCAGTTCCATATTTTTCCTTCTTGAGGGCATAATCTGTTGGTCAGAGGTACCCTAAAATAATAATCTTTTCAAAAGTATAGTCAAATTGCATAAAATTTTCATTGATTCAGGTTAGGAAAGCAATATCAAGCTATAATACCTGTGATGAAAGATGAGGCTCGAGTTCATCTTTAGTGTGAAAAGTGTGATTGAACTTTGTTCTGCCCGCTAGACCCCTGAAG
>JALVVQ010000023.1 GCA_027023325.1 Campylobacteraceae bacterium
CCCCACTCCACCCGGGAGATGGTCAACCTCAAGTCGGTCGAAGATACCTATGCTGTACTCCGCCGGATCGTGTCTGATGTAGCATTGGGGGTCGATGTCGATCTACAAGATGACAATCAGCATCCCCGTGAAGAGTAGCTGCAGGGCAAACAGTAGAGAAGAGACTTTCAGGGCAGTGCCCGCAGTCTTGATAATCGTGCCAAAATGGATCATCAAACCGATGGCAGACATCGCCACCATCGCAATATAATGGCTTGAGAGAGAGATGAAGTGCTTCACCGCATCGGGCAGTACTTCCAGAGATGCCAGGGCAGAAAAGAACAAAAACCATAGGATAAAGTAGGGAATCCCTACTTTGGCTTTCTCTGTGCCGTTCTCCTCACTGTTGCTTGCTCGCCTCGCCAGATAGATGAGGATGAAGACCAAAGGTGCCAGCATGAGTACCCTGCCCATCTTGATCACTGTGGCGTAGTGCCCGGCAGTATCGGAGATGCTAAAGCCTGCAGCGACTGCTTGCCCGACCGCCTGTAGGGTATTGCCGGTCAGGATACCGCCCTGCATGTCGTCCAGACCGAAGAATCGAGCCAAAAATGGTACCAGAAAGATACCAATCGTTCCCATGAGGTTGACCAGAGCGATACTGATGGCAATATCATCGCTCTTGACCTTGACCACACCAGAGGTGGCAGCGATGGCAGAGCTGCCACATACGGCATTGCCAATGCCAAGCATGAGGGAGAGTTTGGGATTGAGCTTGAAGAGTTTGCCCAAAAAGATTCCCATAGATATTGTAAAGGCCATAGCGATAATGATGATAAAGAGTGTACGAAAACCCAGGTTTGCCAGCATGGTGAAGTTGAGATTAATCCCCATGAGGGCGATGGCAAACATCAGCAGGTCTTTTTCAGCAAAGCGGATGCCGCTTTTGTAGGGTGAGTTTTGGTCGTGGAACATAGTATAGAACGCATTGCCCACAATCATGCCGAGAATGATGGCGATGGTTGCAGTGTTGAAGTGAACCAGTTTGGAGATGCCTATGGCGACGAGGGTTACCAAAATACTGGCGAGCAGTCCTTTTTGGTATAGGGAGAGCTTTTGACGCATGAAAAACCTTTGTACTAATGATGACAGCATAACAGAATGAGTTTTATTTGTAAAATAAATAAAACTTGATATAATCATTGTAAAAATAAATAAGTACACCCTTAAAGATATTGTTGCCTGATACTCTGGCAGTCGCAAACGCAAGCGCCCACTTCGTAGGTTGAGTGCTCCTTTGTCGCATCAGACAAAAACACATTTAGGGGTGATAACAAGAAAGAGGGAATCAGGATGACACTCAGAGAGCTGGAACTGTTTTATGCGCTCAGTGATGATCCGCATATATCGTACCTGGCGCAAAAAATAGGGATGAGTCAATCGGCCATCTCTCTGGCGATCAAATCACTAGAGCATAAATTGGGTGAGCCTTTATTTGATAGAATAGGCAAAAAACTTGTTTTGAGTGAGAGGGGAAGATTCTTCAAAAGTAAAACCTATCACCATTTTCAGGCCTTGAAAGATGGACAGAATATATTTGCTAAAGATAAGCTGTCAGGGCTTCTGAAGATAGCATCAAGCAAAACGATTGGCAATTTTATCATGCCGCAAATTATTTTTGATTTTCTCTCAAAGCATCAGGATTGCAGCATCCAAAACACTATTGCAAATTCAACAGATATTATTCGTATGGTACAAGAAGGCAGCATAGATATGGGAGTGATAGAGTCGGCGTGTGATCAATCGACTATTATCAAAGAAAAATTTGGCAGTGATGAACTGATCGTAGTGTCAAGCGACAAGGCACTGTCGTCTCAGCCCTACTATATAGATCAACTCTTCGATAAGAAGTGGATATTGAGAGAGCCTGGTTCTGGCACCAGAGAGATATTTCTCAAGCACATAGAGGCTGTGGCAGGTGATCTCAGGATCTTTATGCAGTACAAAGATTCACAGGAGATCAAGACGCTCCTGCTCCAAAATAGAGAGGCGATCACCTGCGTCTCCCGTCATCTCGTAGAGAAGGAGCTGTATCATGGTACGCTCTTTGAGGTGGCTATCAAAAACCTCTCTTTCCAAAGAGACTTTTTTATCATCTATCATAAAAACAAATACCAGAGCAGTATCGTGGAGATGTTTAAGCATAGTGTATCAACCTACCAAGTAGGGGCATGATGGACAGGAGCATAGAGATGAATCAGAAGGAACAGACAGAAGGGAAAACGCTGGTATTGTGTGAAGATGGGAGCTATACACTCTACTCAAAAGCATTTGATGAGCCCTACCACTCGACCAAAGACGGTGCCTTGCACGAGAGTCTGGAGAAGCATGTCAAGCCTGCACTGCATCTCAAATCAGACAGGGAAAAACTGACTATTTTGGATATCTGCTTTGGATTGGGATACAATGCTTTTGCCACACTCTATACTATAAAGAAGCATAATCTCTCTACCAAAATACATATCATCTCACCAGAATTTGATGAGGCATTGGTGCGGTCGCTGGATAGCTTTGCGTATCCTCCTGAGTTTGACAGCATCAGAGAGATTATCAAAGCGGTTTCACGAGACCTCTACTATGAAGATGAACAATTCACCATAGAGATTTTGTTGGGCGATGCCAGAGAGAGTGTACCGAAAATACAGTCCAAGGTTGATATTGTGTATCAGGATGCGTTTAGTCCGGCACACAACCCGCTGCTTTGGACGAGAGAGTGGTTTGCAGAGGTGCGTGCACTGTGCCATGAGGATGCTATGCTGACGACCTATTCGACTGCGGCATCTATCCGTCTAGGGTTGTACGAGAATGGGTTTAAACTCTTTATCCATAGGGCAGAGATGATGCGTTTTTCTACGGTTGCTTCTTTGCAGATGCTGGAGGGTTTTGAATATATTGATATGGAGCTCAAAAAACAGCGCAATCCGACAGCCCGTGCATTGCTTGATGCAGATTATGTTCCCGCTTGATAGATTTTGTTATACTTATGCACTGAAAAAGGAGAGATTATGATACAAAGATCTATGCTGCTTGTACTCTTGATGTTTTTGTCTCCGCTGTATGCCACACAGAAGCAGGCTTCTGGTGAGACCAACAACAGCTTGCTGGAAGCACAGCTGCAAAAAGCCATAGCGCAAGAGAAGAAATTTGCCAAAGAGCAGAAGTTTTATGATGCACAGAGCTATGATTTCAAAGGAGCCGAGGTCAATCAGAAATCACTAGAGAGCATAGAAGTGCCCCAGATGGACGATGCAGAGATGGATTCTTCGGCAATGCTGGGAATGGATGATGACGAGAATCTCTCCTGGTAGGTTTCACTCGATAGCTCTGGCAGTCACAAACGAAGCGCCTATTTCATAGGTTGAGTGCTCCTTTGTCGCCATCGAGTGAAACCTCAGTTGACACCTATTTAGAGGCTCAATTGATATGTACCGCTAGCCAAAGCGTGCCTTTTTGTGTTTGTAGGACTTTGTGGGGTGTTTTGGCCGGTATCAAAACAGAATCTCCTTTGGTGAGTTTCCTTTCCTCTTCTTTTATCTGCAATATTGCTTCACCTTCTAGCAGCACGACCCACTCATCCTCTTCTTGGAGATAGGTTTGTGCTTCGAGGCTATTTGAGCTGACGATACGGTTGATGGTGATATTTTTGTGCGTCAGTAGGGTGGTAAATGTCTCGTCTGTAGCCGGCACGGTGTAGTCAAAGAGGTTCATCAGTAGCTCATCTGTATGCTGTCTACTTCATCCCATCCCATGGACTTCTTTTGGCTTCTGTGTGCCAGTATATGGTCGATATAGCGCGCGAAAACATCTGTTTCGATATTGAGTTTTGTACCGATCTCATAGTGCTTCATCAGTGTATTTTCTAGTGTATGCGGGATGATGGTGAGCCTGAAGCTATCCTTGTAGACATCATTGACAGTCAGGGATATACCATCTATGGTGATAGAGCCTTTGGGGATGATATGGGCTATCTGTTTTGGGTCTACCTTTATGATAAAGTCTGTGCCGTTCTCTCGTTTGGTGATTTGTGAGACGGTACCGATGCAGTCCACATGTCCTTGTACAATATGCCCTTCAAATCTGTCATGCATCATCATAGCTGGCTCTATATGTACCTCCCCTGATAGTTTACTCTCCTCTATGATAGCGCGGGTCTCATCGGCAAGCTCCAGAGAAAAGCCATCCGCATTGACTTTGATGACCGTAAGACATACGCCATTGACAGCGATAGAATCCCCCAGCTTGGCTTTGTGCTTTGAGCGTATGGTTAAGATATTGTTTTGATAGCGTGTAACAGTAGCGATTTCTCTGATGAGTCCTGTGAACATAGTCCCTCAATTTATTTAGATATAATTCGCTCATTATAGCAAAAATGAAAAAAAATTAGTTTGGAAGCTAGAATTTGAGAAGATAAGAATGATTTGCTGTGTGCTGCGCATAGACCATTCCTAATTCCTAATTCCTAATTCCTCACTTCAAAACGAGGTTTTGAATGAATTATGATGTCATAGTCATCGGTGGTGGTCATGCGGGGATAGAGGCCTGTTTGGCATCTGCCAGAATGGGAGCCAATACCCTGCTGATTACGATACTAGTAGAGCAGATCGGGGCGAGCTCTTGCAACCCTGCTATCGGAGGGCTGGCAAAGGGGCACTTGGTCAAAGAGGTCGATGCACTAGGTGGCGAGATGGGGTTGTGTACGGATGCGACTGGGATACAGTTTCGTACGCTCAATGCCTCCAAAGGCCCTGCTGTGCGAGGTTCTAGGGCACAGATCGATATGGACGCCTACCGTATCACTATGCGCAATGTAGTACTC
>JALVVQ010000024.1 GCA_027023325.1 Campylobacteraceae bacterium
ATGCATACTGCCCAACCGACTGCCTACCGACAGATTCTCCTCCATATTGTTGAAGACCGTATCATCCAGCACCGCTGTCTCTTCAGGCAGATCATTGACAAACAGACGCAAGGTAAGCTTCTGACTACTGCCCTGCGCATTGGTTGCTACGACATAGACCACAAAGGCATGCTTCTGCTCGTAGTCCACTGCTGCATTGAGGGTAATATGTCCTTGGGTATCTATCGCAAAATAGTGTGCGTCATCCCCAGAAAGCACCATGGAGGTGACAGGTGATGCTCCAGAGTCATAAACAACCCTGCCTACCTCTGTCCCTATGGGGCTGTTCTCATCTACATTTCCGCCCTCAAACGAAACATAGCTGGGCACATCAGCCCAGTCTCTTACAGAGACAAATATAGGATAGGTATCCTCTCCCATAGCATTGCCCAATACGGCTGTCAATCTATAGAGATTGTATCGTTCATAGTCTAGGTCTGCATCATCTGATACCGACACGGTACCGTTGGTGTCGATGGTGAAGTTTTCAGCACCTATGCCAGTCAATCGTGCCTGTGTGGCAGAGGGTTCACCTCGGTCAAGCTGCACTGCTCCTACTACGGTACCGGTAGGGGCATTCTCGGAGACATATCCTCCCGTGTAGCCTGTGATCTTGGGAGCATCGGCGATATCTTTGACATATAGATAGATGATGGTAGGGATAGAAGCACCATAGCTGTTGTGCGCTTGTACGACAAACCCATAGTAGCGGCTCGTTTCATAATCCAGACTGGCACCCTCTGCCAGCCTGATGGTGCCATTGCTATCTACGCCAAAGAGGTCTTTTGCTGTGCCTGACAGCACTATCTTCTCTATAGGAGAAGCACCAGTATCATATTGAAGTGTTCCCACGATAGTGCCGGCTGTGGCATTCTCCTCTATGGTGCCGCCCTCTAGACGGACAAACTTTGGCGCATCCACAACATCCTCTATAGAGATAAAGACAGAGACTTTTCCAGAGTTTCCATGGCTATTGTGGGCCTCTGCTTTGAGGATATAGAGCCATTTCTGCTCATAGTCGAGTGTCTCATCTGCTTTGAGAGAGATCTCTCCTGTCGGGCTGAGCTCAAACTTCTCTGATCCTTTGCCACTGAGCTCTCCAAAGACCATATCATCGCTTCCACGAAGGATCTCTATCTTGCCTACTGCTGTGCCGCCAAGCGCACTCTCTGAGATAGTACCAGAAAAAGAGCGGATGATAGGAGGAAGCGGCTGCGGGTCACTACTGTTGTCCTCTTCTGTTCCATACACATAGGCGTAGGCATCATCATAGATAGCATGACCTTGGTAGAGCTGCTCTACCATTTTTTCCAACTTGGTGTAGCTTTTTAGGAGCACATCTTGGTCGGTTGTGGGTAGCCATACGAGGATATCTGTATTGGTGATACTGCGCTGTGTCTTGTCAGGATAGAGTTTGTATCGTAGTAGTCTAGAGGCGATATCTGATAGCTTCTTTTCTATCTGTTGTGCTGTGGCATTGCCCTCTATGCTATCTCTAGCAAGTGTAAAGCTGACCGTGGTGAGGATATTGACCTTAAATCCCAGATATTTGATCTCTCTGCCTTTGGCGATGGCATAGACTTTGCCTTGGTTGGGTGTAGGTGTAGCATCGACCACAAAGTCATCATTGGCATCTATATCCTCTCCTCCGACAGCTTCGATGATATAGTAACGGTCATCTTCAAACCCTTCTAGTATATGCTTAGGAATGTGTATCTCACCACTATCATAGAGACCCTCCCCGTTGGTAGTCTCCCCCTTATAGACAGGGGTATCATTTCTGTATCCCTCTAGGCTATAGATGGTATAGTTGGCATCCTGCAGGGGACCAAAGTAGATCTGTTTGAGATAGGGGATGATCTTGTACTCACAGGGGATACAGTAGCAGCTATAGTCTCCAGAGCACTCATCTGTCTCATTGAAGTCTCTAGGAGGCACGCCACCTGCTTCGGGTGGAGGAGTACCAAAGGGGGTATCTGGATCATCATTGCCTGAGTCATCTTGGGGAGAGGGCAGACAATCAGGATCCCCACTGCATTCCGGATCATGCTGGACGGGGATACTGGTGCCTCCTCCAGTACCAAAATTATTATTATTCCAATACCAGCCACCTTCCCAGCAATTTACTCCACCCCTATCTCGGCACCACAATAACGCACCGCCGCCGCCACTATACACTGGCCTAGGTTCTACAGTAGAAGGTGTTACTGTCACTGGCGGACACTCTGGGGGAACTAAAGGTTCAAACTGTATAGGAGAGTTTGACGGAGGGGCATCATTAGGATCATCAGGATCCTTTGGGTCATCATCACCTGTACGGTAGACTTTGATATCTGCGATATGCTCAAACTGTGTCTGTTCTGCTCGAGAATGGATAGTAGCTGTAGCGATCCATTGGGCATTGGCGCCTTTGCCTGGGGTGGTGATGGTCGCTGTGAAGGTATGAGGATAGATGCTTGGATCATCCCAGATGGGATCTGTGGGGTCTTTGGGGATGACAAACACAGGGTATTTGCCAGGGTAGATCTCCTTCTCACTGGAGATATAGAAGTGCTCCTCAGGGCAGCCGGTATCTTTGATATCTGTCTCTCCGGCATCCCACTGTACGACCAGATCATAGTCCAGCTCTGGCTTGTTCCATGAGGCGTTTACCTCTACGATGCCCGCATGGGCTTCGGGCTTGGCTTTGAGTCCGGTGATTTCTCCTAGTTTGGTGTCTTTTCCCATGAGCGCCAGGCAGGCTTCGCCCTCTTTGACCTCTTCGATACGCTCTCCACCACAGGTAGCACGGACATACTGGCTGCCTACTTGGTAGATCTTGCCTTTGTCTTCGCCTGCGAAGTTTTTGATCTTGTGTTTGGCGATTTGACGGGTGAGGTTGGCATCCTTGATATGTTCCATGATGACATATTTCTCTTTGCAGAGGCAGCCTAGGTGTTTTTTGATTTTGTATTGGGACTTATTTTTGCTGTGTGCTTCTATGGCACCTTTGATGCCATCAATTATTTTTTGATGTGAAGGGCTATTGTACTCTTTTGTTTTTGGGTCTTTAAGCGATTCGTATGATATGGTTTGATTTTCGGAGATATGCAGAGGATATACCTTTTTACCCATATAGAAATCAAAGGCATGAAAATTAAGTTGCAGATAGTCCCAGTTGTCTGGTTTGGCAAGCCCGTAATACTTTTTGCCATCGTGAGTAAGGTTGAGATGGTATGTCGGAGGTGTGACACCTGATGACCAATACCCCTCTGCTATCATGCCATAGAGCTGCTTTTCCATACTCTCCATAAAATCAGGGTCATCTTGTACGGTTGCAGCATAGACAGATACATCGTATGAGTAGTATCTTGCATAGTTGGTTGTGTTGGTTCCTACCGATCCAGGTGTTTTTGCTACAGGGTCATTATCCAAAGAGATGAGCCAGTGATGTTTATCAGAAGCAAATTTGGTGGCAGGAGATGCGATAGAGACATGATAAAGATAATCCAGCATCCATGGGGCAGCTTTCACTCCATACTCGCCTTTTTCGATAGCCTGCGCTGCTTCGACAGCAAAGAGATTTCCCTGTGAGTGTGTCACCAAGATCACCCCATGACCCTTCTGGATACTATCGGTATATTTTTTCACCATAATGTCTAGATCGTGGTCATGCTTGTCGCCGACACTTGTACCTGTAATATCTGCGAGAAATCCTTTGATCAACTCTTTATCTGCATCCACTATTTTCTCAGCAATCTTTTCGGCAAGCCATTTCTCTATCCCATAGGAGACGAGGATTTTGGTTGCTTTTTTTACGCCGTATTCTGCCACCAATGTTTCCGGCCCCTTGATGAGATCGATTAAGCCTCCTGTGATACCCTGAAATACCTCCCACCCCAAACTGGTATTGCCCAGCTGCTCATAACTCTCCATCAAGTCCAATACATACGCAGGAAGCGTATCCCCGAACTTCTCTTTGAAGCTGTAGTTATAGACCAATTCAAAATGGTGGTTTTTGTTCATCGTAGCGGCATCACCGTGATAGATGTCGTGGAGAATGGCGGGTTTGAGGGTTTTTTTTAAAGACTTTATTGCTTCTCTCTTGGTAGTCATAATTCCATTCCCGTAATAGATGTCAGTCTGACACTCATTGATGGAGACATTTCCAACAGACAGGGATGTAAAAACCCCAAAGAAAATCAGGGGAAAGAGTATCCTTTTCATTTGAGATCCTTTAGAAGTACCTTTACATCATTTGAGCAATTCTCTAAATCTTCTTTATCTGATAAAACTTCATAAACACCTCCACTTAGGTAGAAGTTGAACTTTCCATATGCCCTTGCTCTCTTAATTGTATTAAATTGTATATTATCGAATTCCTTACCAGTCAATCCCTCTCTACTTAAAACCCTGTTGTTCTTATCTTTCAGATCACTTATTACATCCCCACATCCATACGCCTTGGTAAAATTAATATCTGTCAACTTGGCATTTTCAGGATTTTGAATAATAATTTGTGCTTCTTTAGCCACATCCATCATCACCGCCCGAACAACTGGATGATAAGGTATAGGCTTAGAACAGATTTCTTTGGCATGTACATTGTATATCGGCACGACTTTCCCGTCAGGGAGTGTATAGTTGCCCTCTGATTGCTTATGGCATATTTTGTACTCTTTGTATTTGGTATAGATCCACCGCTCCACATCATCCCTTACTCCATTTTTATTGACATCCACCCCCAACAAGGTAGCATCATTC
>JALVVQ010000025.1 GCA_027023325.1 Campylobacteraceae bacterium
TGTCAAAAAAAGATTATTACTGTCAAAAAATTAGGGGTAAACGGTAAATGCATCATATCTTTCTGTAAAAAAGAGAAATGTAATCATAGATCATTTTTTCTAAAAGATAGCAATATTACTACCTCCCCCGCTGCCCTAACCATCCCTATGCTACAATATCACCACAATAGGAAAGAAGGATATACCAACCATGAAAAAGATTCGTACCATGCTCACCCTTCAACAGCAGCTCAATGACGCTACCAATGGCGAAGGCTGGGAGAAGGGGCTGACAAAAAATAACAAGACAATCGACTGGCGACGTTGTATCTATCTCGAAGCGGCAGAGCTGATCGAGTCCTACCCCTGGAAGCACTGGAAAAATATCGATGCCTCCCCCGACTATGAGAACATCAAGATCGAAGCAGTCGACATCTGGCACTTTGTCATGAGTGAAGCCCTGCGACTCTATAAAACTGAATCACTGGGCTCTATTGCAGATCTGGCAGAGGCGATCACTGCACAGAAGGGCTATACCCAGATCAAGGGTAGGAAGGCTGACACACAGCGCTCCTACTACGAAGAGATCGTAGTGGTAGAGGATTTCGTCAAGTCACTTTTTTGTGGGAATTCTGTAGAGGTACTGGTCTCAAAGTTCTTTGGTGTGGCTACACAGGCAGGACTGGATATAGAGAGTCTCTATGCCCTCTATATCGGTAAGAATATCCTCAATCAATTTCGCCAAGATCATGGATACAAAGAGGGAAGCTATATCAAGCTATGGGAAGGACGAGAAGACAATGTGGTAATGCAGGAGATTCTCGATGCGCAGAGCGATATCTCACCTGTGGCACTCTATGCAGCACTGGAGGCAGTATATCCTGCCTAGTCAATCTTACTATCTAGTCGATCATCTTGCCTAGATCTACGCTGACCGTGTCAGATCCAGAAACCGTAACCTCTTTGGCGATACGGATATTGCGTGGGCTGTCATAGCCACATGCTTTGCCGCATTTGACCATCCCTATGACATAGTAGGTACCGCTGGGCACCCCGTAAAAAGCAAATTTCCCTTGGGCATTGGAAGCAGTAAACCTAAGATAGTTATAGAGTCGCTTGTCTGCTTTCTCCATCTTGTACCCTCCCATGTAGCTCTCCTGATACCACTGTCGAGAGTAGCTTGTGACCGGGTTGAGATAGAGTCTGGTCTGTGTGCCGTAGGTCTTTTTTCCATAGGCATCGGCGACATAGATCGCTCCTTTGACCGTGCCGCTACCGCTCTTGGCTAGTCCTCCATATTCTTCCTCGGGGAATGGCACCCTAGGGATTACTGTCTTACTCATAACATGATGTGCCGGTGAGGGGGTACTGGTTTGCACATGCGGTGTTGTGGTATTTTGCACTGTGCTATTCTCAGTCTGACCGAGACTTGGTCCTGCGATAATCAATTCTCTATGTATACATCCACTCAACAGCATGGCTACAGACAGACCATAAAGAAACATCCGTACTACTTTTCTCGTCTCCATAGTATCCCCAAATTAATATTTATTCATATTATACAAAAGTTCTCTTAATTCTGGGTTGCAACTACTTACCCAAGCAGAACTCGCCAAACATTTTGTCTAGTATCTCTTCATTGCTATAGGGACGTGTGATCGTTCCTATAGATTTCACAGCCTCTTGAAGATGGTAGCTGAAAAACTCAAGTTCTCCTCTTTTCAAGGGATCCTGCGCTAAAGCCACCTCCTCGGCACAACGCTCTACTGCCTCTATCTGTCTGGCAGAAATAAGCATGAGATCATCACTCTCTCCTATCTGATCCAACCTTCTTTGAAGGGTGTCGGTGAGATACTGGAACTGCTCTTTTGCACTGATTTCTATAGGATTGAAGACAGACAATATCTGGATATCAGCGACCCTCTCCAGATCACTTTTGTTGATCGCAATGATCCGTTCTTTATCTTGGTTGGCTTCTAGAATATCAATGATCTTCTGATCCTCGCTGTCCAGTGCCACACTTCCATCAAACAGCGCGATCACCACATCTGATTCTGCCACAGAACGCAGTGAGCGCTCTACACCAATACGTTCTATCTGGTCATGTGCCTCCCGGATACCTGCGGTGTCTATCAGGCGGATCAGATGAGAACCAATACGTACCTGCTCTTCGATCGTATCTCTCGTGGTACCTGCGATCTCACTGACGATCGCACGGTCATAGCTGAGCAGTGCATTGAGTAGAGAACTTTTGCCGACATTGGGCTTACCGATGATCGCCACACAGAAGCCTTCGATCAAGCCTCTTCGTCTTCGGCTGCTCTGGACAATTCTTGTCATGTTTGCAACGATAGCCTCAAGCTGGCCTGAGAGCTGAGAGAGAATATCTTCTGGCATCTCATCCTCAGCATAATCGATCATCACTTCCGAATACGCCAGAGCCCTGAGTAGAGACTCTCTGCTCTTGTCAACAAAATCCCCCAGTTCGCCCTTGAGCTGTCGTGCGAGGATCTTGGCAGCATCAACGCTTTTGGCCTCGATAAGTTTGGCGATTGCCTCTGCTTTACTGAGATCGATCTTGCCATTGAGAAAGGCACGTTTACTAAACTCTCCAGGCTCAGCCAACCTGGCACCATGGCGTATCACGGCATCGAGTATCTCCTCTGCCACCACGATTCCTCCATGGCACTGAAACTCGACGATATCCTCCCCTGTGAAGCTCTGAGGGTTTTGAAAATAGACCACCAGTGCATGATCAATCAACTCCCCAGAAGCATTGTAAAGCGAAGTGAGGTCACTGTAGCGTGGCCGAAAAGAGGCCGTGGGAGCAATATATTTGGCAATAGCACATGCCTTGTTGCCACTGAGACGAATGATAGAGATAGAGGAGATGCCGCTGGCAGTTGCAATGGCGGCGATAGTGTCAGACATCAGCGCTTGTTGAACTCATTGATCAGGACATAGCGCTCACCGTTGCGTGTCCGTTTGATCGCTACATATTTGTTGGGAAACTCTTCTCTGAGCTGCTCCAACGCGATCTGTGCCAAGATACCATCCAGAGCACGGGTTCTTCCCCAACCCTCCTTCTCGACATGCTCAATCACCGGCTCCATATAGCTGCGTATCATCTCCTGCTGTGAGGCCAAAAACTGTGCGATCTCCAGCTTGATATAGAGTGAATATCTGTTTTTGAGCCAGTTTGAAATGAGATAGGAGAGTGCATTGTAGCGATAGCCCTCTTTGCCGATTAGCAGCGCGGCATCCTCACCATCCATGAAGATATAAGCCGTCTGATCAATTACATCTACCTCTACCACATCGATATCAAAACAGCTTAGACCAATGAGTGCTCCTAACTCTTTTTCTATCTCTTCCTGGATGGGGTTGATCACCGGAGATGATTGCTCTTCTGCATCAGTACTAGACAGCTCTACATCCCCTTCATCAAAAAAGCTCTCCAGTACTGTTTCTTGTGCCGCACTATGCTTGTCCTTTTTGGAATCAGACTTTGCTTCTGATAGATCCTTCTGTGTGTCTACAGGTTTTATTTTTTTGGGTTGGCTTGCTGGCTTCTCTGTTTTCTTCAATGGTTTTTTTACCACATTCTGCTGAGACTCAGGGGCAACTGCAGGGTGTTTTGGCGCAACCACAATCACAGCTTGTTTGGAAAAAAAGCTCAAGAAACCGGCAGCTGGGTGCTGTACAATCTCGCAATCAAGCTCAGTCAACGAACAGTCAAAATGGCGTGTCGCCAATGCATAGGCCTCTTCCAGTGTCTTTGCTTCAAACTTTTTCATACCTAATCCTTACTCTTCTCGCTCTTGTGTGCCTGCTTTATACCCGCCTTGTACTTCTCGTAGGAGATATTGATAAACTGCTGCTGCACAATAGAGAGGATGTTGTTGGTCAGCCAGTAAAGCACCAATCCTGCAGGGAATGTCAGGAAGAAGAAAGTCATGATCACCGGGAACCACTGGAAGATCTTCTTTTGCATAGGGTCGGTCATGGTATTGGGTGTGATCTTCTGCTGGAAGAACATAGAGACACCCATCAGTAGAGGAAGGATATAGTAAGGATCCTTGTCAGAAAGATCTACGATCCAGCCGATCCAAGGTGCGCCTTGCAATTCATCTGCATTGAGTAACACACGATAGAGCGCGAAAAATACCGGTATCTGCAACAACATCGGCAGGCAGCCGCCCATAGGGTTGGCACCATGTTTTTTGTAGAGCTGCATGGTCTGCTGATTCATCTTGGCAGGATCTTTGCCGTACTTCTCTTTGAGCTCTTTCATCTTGGGTGCGAGGTCTCTCATCTTGTTCATAGACATCATGCCTTTATAGGAGAGAGGGAAGAGAATCAGCTTGACCAACAGTGTAAAGAGGATAATCGCCCAGCCCCAGTTGCCTACGAAATCATGGATCCAAAGCATAACTCTAAAGAATGGTCTGGAGAGAAAAGTAAACCAGCCGAACTCAATGTTATTGACCAGCTCAGGGTTAATCTTTTCAAAGGTACGCCACTCTTTTGCACCTATGTAACCATGTAGCTTGAGTGCGCCTATTCCCTTGACAAAAGGCAGAGGATTGTCTCCGGTATCGACACTGATGGTTGCATGCATCGGTGTATCAAAATTATAAAAAAGTGAAGCATCATAACGGTCAAAAGCAGAGACAATCGTAGCATTGTCTACCACTTCTGCTTTTTCTGCTTTCCCGTCTTCAACAGTAGTCAATACACCCTCGGTATCTCGAATCAAAGCGCCACGAACAATCATATATCTGGAATGGTCTGTCTCTGGT
>JALVVQ010000026.1 GCA_027023325.1 Campylobacteraceae bacterium
AAGCAATCCTCTTTGAAAATATGATTTGGCAGTATATGGTAAAAACAGCCGATGTGGGCATCAGAGCAAAAGATCTCTTGGTCAAAAAAGTAGCCAAGCCGATGAACGAAGCAGCGAAGCGTGGTGAGGAAGCCTACAAAGAAGGCGGATGTAACGGATGTCATGTCATCGGAAAAGTATCTTCCGGTCCAGACCTCACTGGTGTACTACAGCGTCATGAGAATGGTGAGAAGTGGGCAGAGCAGTGGATCATGCATCCTGAAAAAATGTATGATGATGACTATATCAAGTCTATGATCAACTACTTCAATCTCCGTATGCCTAACCAAGGTATGACCAAAGAGCAGACAGACGATATCATCGAATATCTCAAGTGGATCGACGCAAACGCAAACCTATTCTAGGGCATCATACGCACACAAGGGAAGTCGATCTCCCTTGCGTATGCTATAACTTAGATTTATTTATATTATAATCCCCTGTTTTTGATGTATATCAAGTGACCATAATACTATTTGGTATATAATCCGAACCTCTATAGCTAGTCTAAAGAACGCTAAGCGTTTTTTACACTATCTCATACTAAAAGGATACAAATGAGTTCACTGGCAAAATCAAAACTGTTTGCACTGTTGGCACTGGGCATATTGCTCTATTGGTTCGTCGTACCGGCAGTGCTGACACACAATGTCGTGGAAATGGGGAGAGAGGGAAAAGCAGCACAAGTCTCTCCTCTTACAATAAAAGCATGGGACTTCTTCCAAAAAGGAAAATATGTCTCTCCCAATATCCCCAAAGAAGATGCCAATAATCTGGCAAAAATGCTTGAAGATGACATGGAACTGAATGTGGTGACTGCACCCATTTGGTATGTTGCATTAGAAGCGCCCAATTACCCCAAAGACGCTTTCCCTGAGGGTATCCCTGTCTTCTATCATTTTGATGGATTTAGCGGTGATGTACACGAGATGAATACCATCAACCACTATATCGGAATGGATCCCATGGAGAGAGGCGCACCCTATCTTCGTATGTTGGCACCCTATGCGCTTATTTTTGTCGCATGGATCTTTGTCATGTTCCTTCTGTATAACCATAGGATGTTCAACCTCTTAATGCTCGTTCCTGTTTCTTTGCCTTTAATCTTTATAGGGTTCTACTCCTACTGGCTCTATTGGTTTGGACACCATATGCATGCTTGGGGTGCTTTCAAGATCAAACCGTTCACGCCTACCGTATTTGGGGATGGCAAAGTGGCACAGTTTACCACACACTCCTATCCCAGTCTGGGCTTTTGGCTTTTGGTGGCGATCAGTATCTTGAGTATCTTGGCATTGGCAGCAAAACGCAAATATCAGAAAAACGAACTAGCAGCCTAATATGATAAAAATGGTCACTGCCTCCCTTCTGCTACTGTCAGGTTTGCTCAGCGCAAACAATGTGCTGCAGGAGGCTATTGATCAGGCAAAGGCAGGCTCACGCCTGACATTGCCCGCAGGTATCTACCATGGCAATATTGTGATCAACAAACCATTGATCCTGGATGGAAAAGACCAACAAGCGATTATCGAAGGTGACGGCAAAGGAACAGTCATTACCATTACTGCTTCCGGTGTGACCGTGGAAAATGTCACCATCAGGCACAGTGGCGCAGAGCATGAGCGGGTAGATGCTGGTGTGGCACTGAAGAAATCAGAACAAATCACCATTAAAAACTGTAAGATTATCGACTGTCTTTTCGGTATCGATATGGAACAGATAACCAGATCAGAGATTATCGGAAACTATATTGAGTCCAAGCCTTTTGCTCTTGGTCTCAGGGGTGACGGGGTGCGCCTATGGTACAGCAATGATAACCATCTAAGCGGAAATCACCTCTACAAGTCGCGTGACTTTGTCGTCTGGTACTCCCATGGAAACCTGATAGAGAACAACTTGGGCGAATACGGAAGATATGCCCTACACTTCATGTATACAGGTAAAAATATCGTGAAAGACAATGTCTACAAGCACAACTCTGTAGGTATCTTTTTTATGTACTCTCAGGACACAACTGCCACAGGCAATCTTGTGCAAAATTCCCTGGGCACCACAGGACTGGGTATCGGGCTAAAAGATGCCAGCAATTTTGTATTGAAAAACAACACGATACTCTACTGTGCCAGAGGGCTGTTTATCGATCGCTCTCCTTATGAGCCTGGCACAGTCAATATTATCGCAGACAATAAAGTCATCTACAACAGCGAAGGCATACACTTTCACTCACTTAGTCTGCACAACCAGTTTACCAACAACACCTTCAAGGGTAATATAGAGAATGTGATCAATGATTCCTACAACACAAAAATAACTGAGAACAAGTTTGATGGCAATTACTGGGACGACTATGAAGGGTTCGACAAAAACAATGACGGTGTAGGTGATGGACCCTACAATTATTTTGCCTATGCAGACAAAGTATGGCTACTTAATCCCAATATCAAATTCTTTTACGGATCACCTGTGATCTCTATATTGAATTTCCTGGCAAAGCTGGCACCATTTTCAGAGCCGGTACTGCTTTTGAGTGACAAGCATCCTAAAATGCACGAAGGAGAGGTATAATGCAAGAGAGAAAAAGACGACAATTTATCAAGCAAGCGACCGGACTCGGTGTCCTGGGTATGGCAGCAGCCGGAGGCATCTGGGTAGCCAAAGATTTCAAACCGGAAGCATCGAGACTGCGTCCCCCAGGTGCAGTAGAAGAGAAAAAATATCTTACAATGTGTATCAAATGCGGGCAATGTCTTCAGGTCTGCCCTTATGATGCTATCAATCTAGAAGATATCGATGGTAAAGCCGGTGTAGGTACAGCCTACATAGACCCCTTGGCAAGAGGATGCTACCTCTGCGAAGCTTTTCCTTGTGTACTCGCTTGTCCTACCGGAGCACTCGATCACGAATCCAATGTCATCGAGAATGTCCATATGGGTATGGCGATCGTCGTCAACGAAAGTGCCTGTCTTGCGCTTGAAGGCAAGAAAGTAACAAAAGAGATGATAGGCAACATTTATGATCATACTGCTGTCATCTCTGAATCAGAACGACGCAGCAGAGAAGTCATACTAAATAACAATGATCCAGAAAAAGTGATGTTGCAAAAAACACTTTTGCAGAAACTGAGTAAGCAAGAAGGAAAAAGCTGTAGTCTTTGTGTAGACCTCTGCCCTTTTACGCCTGACCCCAGCGCAGCTATCGGCATGGTAGATAAAAACGGCGGACTCTTTCCGGAGATACGAGATGCCTGTGTAGGCTGCGGTGCCTGCGTAGAGCTGTGCCCGACCAAGGTACTGCAGATTCTTCCACATGCCACTTATGCTGAAGTATACAAAAAGGAAAAAGGAACAACAAATGCTTAAAAAACCACTGCTCTTTTCATTGGGTACCCTGCTGCTACTTTTGGGTGGGTGCGGTGAAGACGCAAAAAAACCAGAGGCACAAACAGTCAATAATGCAGGCAAAATTGTAGTCACTGAGGGTGCCGTCAAAACAGCAAAAAAGGCGCCAAAGGACAAAGAGAACAGCGGGCAGTTCTACTACTCCTACAACAAAAAAACGGATAAAGAATCAGGCCAATACAATGCGGAAACCTCCAAAGTCAGAACCAAACTGGATGCCTACAGGGATATCCGATCTCCCTACGAAAGAGTACAGATCACCCTCATGGTGCAACAGCTAAGCCCTGATTACCGTCTGCTATGCTCAGCCTGTCATGATGACTATGCCAATGGCGTCATAGGCCCGGCACTGCTGGATAAAAATGCTACCTTTATCTTCAAGCAGATCAAGGCATTTAAAACCGGAGAAAAGAAAAACCCGCTGATGAAAGAGCTGGTAAATCGTATTGACGACCAGAGACTACAGTCAATCGCCAAAGAGATCGAGAGATTCAACAAAGAAATCAAAGAGATGAGGAGTAAACGATAATGAAACATATCATAGCGGCAATCGCAACGCTTTTGGCAATAGGGGCAGCCTTTGTGGTCTATCAGTCAGACAGTACCGTCAACAAGGTAAGTGAGATCAATAAAGTGATTGCAAAATCACAAGTAAAAGTAAACTTGGGGAATGAAGTAACAAAGACACAGCAGAAAATAGAGAAAGCCTCGAATGAAGAGATAGAAAAAGAACAGGCCAAAAAGAAAAAGGAGCTTGATGACAAGCTTAGTGCACTGAAAAGCAAAGCAGGAAACATGGCAGCCTTCAAAGTAAGCTCACTCTACAAACAGAAGTGTGCCTCTTGCCATGGCGTCAATGGTGAAGGTATTATTGGTCCCAAACTCATAGGTGACAGTGCCGAAAAGGTACATCAGGCATTGACGGATTTCAAATCCGGAAAGAGAAAGAACTATGTCATGTACGGTCTGCTGGGAAAAATGGATGAAGCACAACTAAAGGCACTCTCTGACGAAATAGGAACCTTTGAGGCGAAGCTCAAGGCATATCAGGCTCAGTAAGCCAAAAGGACAAGAGATGGATAGATATAACAGTAGTATCAAGGAGATTATTAATGCCTCCTTGTTGAGCACGCTGCACTACAAGACAAAAGAGGGAAAATTCAGGCTCACCAAGAGGGCATGGAGATGGTTGAGCATTTTCATCATCAACCTGCTTTTTTTTCTTTCGTTCCATATTGACATACAGCTGCTCGAAGGTACACTCAATGGTTCGAGGCTTTTTGGATTTCATCTGATAGATCCCTTTACTGCACTGGAAATT
>JALVVQ010000027.1 GCA_027023325.1 Campylobacteraceae bacterium
GTCTGTTGGATCGTGGGCAGTGCGCGATGCTATGGCCTTGGGAAGCAAGGTAGGCTTTTTCTTCTCTGCTGGTCTGTGTGCAGTGGACGAAATGGGTAGGATAGCTGTCGAAGCGGTGCATAAACTCCTCTATCGTGGTGACAGCCTGTGTGCTGCCAAAGAACTGCTCGAAAAATGCAGCGAACCCTCCTGCATTGGACTCCAGCCACTCTCTTTCGGCTGGAGATTCGAGGAAGTGTGTGCTGAGTGGATAGTGCTTGGACTTGGCGAGTGCTACGGCACGGTCTAGGACGATGGGATGGACAGAGTAGGGAGAATGGACGGCGATGGCTGGCGTGATATGTTCGTCTGTGGCTGCGGATTCACTATTTTTGACCCGCTCTAGAAAATCATTGTAGAGCATATCAGCTGTCTTGGCATCTGAGCCTATGAGTTCATTGAAAAAGGTAACCTTTTGGGCTGCCCTCTTGCAGACCTCCAGTTCCATGCCAAAGCTTGAGATCGCGCCAAAGCTCGTAATGCCAGAACGCAGCATGGTATCACATGCCTCTGCCATACGCGCATCATCACAAGACTCGATGAGGTCATTACGGTGTGTAATCACACTGTACAACCAGGGTATGAAATCACCATACGCAAGCGTGGTGCTGTTGGTGGAGAACTCCAGATGCACATGGGTGTTGATTAGGCCGGGGTAGAGGATACTGTGGGGTGCGGTACGGATGATAGCGGCATTTGGGAACTGCTCGGAAAGAGCGTCAGCACTGTCGATACCCCTGATTATCTTGTCAAAAGCGATTGCCTTGCCTGACAGGTAGCCCTCTGGTGTGTAAATATAGTCTGCTATAAGTATTTTCATAAACTCTTTTCCTTGTCAACGCCTATTAATCGCTATTGATGTAAAATAATACCAAATTTTACCGTAAAGGAACCAACCGTATGAAAGTAGTAGTAATCCAAGGTCCCAACCTCAATATGCTCGGCAAAAGAGAGCAGCATATCTATGGCCCAATGACACTCGAGCAGATCCATGAGCAGATGAAAGGCTTTGCTGAGCAGAGCAATGTAGAAATCGAGTTTTTTCAGAGCAACCTGGAGGGTGAGATCGTTGATCGTATCCAAGAGTGCATGGGAGATGCGCAGGGTATCATTATCAACCCGGCAGCCTACTCACATACCTCTATCGCCATCCGTGATGCTATCGCAGCGGCACAGCTACCTGTGATTGAAGTACATTTGACCAATATTCACGCCAGAGAGGAGTTTAGACGACATTCTATGACAGCAGAAGTATCTGCGGGTGTGATCGCTGGTGTGGGTGCCTTTGGCTATCATCTGGCGATGGTTGGAATGGTGCAGATCATGAGTGAGATCGAAGCAGCAGCCCAGCAGCAGGCGCAGGCAGAAGCATAAGCCTATGGATGCTATCCACTGCAATGAAAATGCCATCTATTATGCGTGTGGATACAGCAATGACAACTGCATCTATCTCTCTCTGGGCTCAGAGTCCTATCTGATCACAGACAGTAGATACACACTGGACGCCACCACAAGTCTACAGGAGTCTTCACCTGGTACAAAGGTGGTGATTGATGCCGATCTCCCCAAAAGAGCAGCAAAAATACTCTCCAAATCTAAAGTAAAAAAGATTCATTTTGACCCCAAAGAGTGGGATTATCATCGTATCACCAAGATACAGGAGTATACCCGACTCAAATGGGTCGCCAAAATAGATCTATCACATATCAAGCGCATGATCAAAAGCAGAGAAGAGATTCTTTTGCTGGAGAAAGCAGTCAAGCAAGGAGCCCGTGCCTTTCGGGACTTTGCCATGATGATCGATGATGAAGGCGTAGGCAAGAGTGAGAAAGCATTACACTTTCTGGCACAGAATTTTATACGGCGCTTTGGCAAAAATGATCTCAGCTTTGACCCTATCGTAGCGATCGGTGCCAATGCAGCCAAACCGCATGCCCATCCGACAGACCACATCTTGGAAGAGGGAGATCTCCTGCTCTTTGATGCGGGTCTCAAACACAAAAGGTATTGCTCAGACAGGACGAGAACAGTACGGATACGAGAGGGGTTTTCGTTTAACAAAAAACAAAACTTCAAGTCTAAAAAGATGCAAAAAGCCTATGACACAGTACTTAAAGCCCATGACAAGCAGATTGAGAAGGCACGCACTGGTATGCGCGGTAAAGAGATCGACCGTATCGGAAGAGAGATTATCGACAAGGCTGGGTTTGGCAAATACTTTATCCACTCTACTGGGCATGGGGTAGGCTTGGATATCCATGAGATGCCCTATATCTCCACACGCTCCAAGACAAAGATTCAAGATGGCATGGTCTATACAATTGAGCCAGGTATCTATATTCCAGATGCATTTGGGATCAGGATCGAGGATATGGTCGTGATGGAAGAGGGAAGAGCAAGAGTGCTCTAGGACGACGATGCCTCGTATCACTAAAAACCTACATGAGGGACTCACGCTTATCCGTTCTCCCTACTATCCAAGACAGCAGTCTATATTGCATCCGCGTCGTCACCAGGTGCTGCTGGGTATCGGAGGCAATGTAGGGGATACGATACGGAGATTCGAGTGTCTTTATCTTTTTTGGGTAAAATCCCCCTATATTACCGTCATAGAGACATCACCGATACTGAGAAATCCACCGTTTGGCTATCTGGATCAGGATGATTTTTACAATGCGCTGGTCTACATCCAGACAGATTTGAGGCCGATACAGTTGCTGGACTATATCTTGAGAGTAGAGAAGCGGTTTGGGCGCAAGCGGAGCTTCGCCAATGCGCCTCGGACATTGGATATCGATATGATATTTTATGATCATCTCAAGATAGACAAGCCACGCCTCACAGTACCACACCCGCATTGGCGAGAAAGAGACTCAGTGGTGATACCACTACAGCAGATGAAAGGAACCCCATGGTCGAAGAGACATTTGTAGCCCCCAACCCCAGAGAAGCATTCGAGCTTGCCAAAGAGAAGTATGGGTATTTCAGTGAGCTGACACTGCTCAAGGCCATACAGATCAAAAATGACAAGGGTAAGCTGGTTTCCCAGATTACCGTGTCTGTCTCAAGTAACGATTTTTTGGATAGTATCGGGTATGATGAGGAAGAGGAACTGGTCAAAGAGATCCATGTGCTCAAAGAGCAGATTAGTACGATGAAACAACTTGTGTCTCCTGAGGATACCGCAGAGGTACAGCCTGTGCTGAATGCTGTAAAATCAGTGATGCTACAAAGAGGCCTGAGTGAGGTATGGCTGGATGAGATACTGGGAGAGGTTGCGCAAAGTACTGTGGCTGAAGACGAACAGCTTTTACTTTCCTATGTTCTAGATGAGATCAATGAAAGACTGAGAGTGAAACCGGAGGTGTTATCCGGACAAAAGATCATGATGCTGATAGGCTCCACAGGTGTAGGCAAGACTACTACTGTTGCCAAGCTGGCAGCACGCTATGCACTGCTCTTGGAAAATCCTCTGAAAGTCGCATTGGTTAATTTGGATACTTTTCGGGTAGGCGCCTATGAGCAGTTGGAGCATTATGCTGACCAGATGCAGCTTACCCATATCAAAGTCGAGAGGGTAGAGGCATTTGCCGAAGTGCTTCGTGACCTGAAGGGCTATGATGTTATTTTGGTTGACACTGCAGGTGTCTCTCCTTACGATACAGGAAAACTGATCAAGACCATTGAGTTCCTCAAAAATACTGGTGATCACAAGGTGGAGGCCTCATTGGTACTTTCGGCTACGGCCAAAAGAGAAGATGTCGTGGATATCTATGAACACTTCTCATTTTTGGATATAGAGAGTGCGATCTTGACAAAGTTTGATGAAACCAAAAGAATAGGAGAACTTTTTGGTTTTCTGATCGAAAAGCAGATACCGGTAAGTTATATCTCCGATGGACAGTATGTACCGGATGATCTAACGGTAGCGAGCAAGGAAAGACTAATGGAGAGGCTCGCAGGTGAACTTCTATGATTAATACACAAGCCAACGGATTGCAGCAGGCGCTACTGCGAAGCCAAAATCCAAAGCTGTACTACCTTTCATTTGAGCCGCTGATGCTCAAAAAGAGTGAGTTTAAAAATCTCAAAGCCGGTATGCTTCTGGAGCTTGGAAAAAAGCTTCCTCAGCTCTATGTTTACCGTAAGGGTGTGGTAATCGGACAAGTAAATATCGGACAGATTGATGGCAAGGAGGTGGTGGTCGTCTCTGCCAAAGAGCGTATTACCAATCTGGGAAAACCTGAACCAAAACATCTCGCACTAGAGTGCAGAATCGCCATACTACCAAAGAGATCTTTTGTGGTGGGAAAACTGGTAACTCTTTCTGGTAACACCCTGGAGCATGTGCTGTTGTTCACAAAAGAGGAGCTAGTAGCTACTGCAGCACTGGTGCAGTGCGAAGAGGGATATTTCCTTCAGATCCGAGGACTCAACTGATGAACAAAAAAGTCCTGCTTGGCATGAGTGGTGGTGTGGACTCCACTGTCTCTGCTGTACTGTTGCAAAAAGAAGGGTATGAGGTGACGGGAGTTTATATGAAACTCCACGACAATGAAGCCTACCATGAAGAGAATTTTCGAAAAGTGAATATCGTGGCTGAGTATTTAGGCATAGAGGTGCATTTCCATGATCTCTCTGAGCCCTTTGCGGAAAATGTCTACCAATATTTTGTTGAGGGATACAAGGCGGGGATTACCCCCAACCCCTGTGTTA
>JALVVQ010000028.1 GCA_027023325.1 Campylobacteraceae bacterium
GTGCATCATAGGGACAGGCTTCCATGCAGCCTTTACAAAGGATACATTTGTCCTTGTTGGCCATAACCAGTCCCCCCTCTGTAAAATAGCTCGCTCCCGTTGGACAGACACTCACACAGGGAGCATCTACACAATGGTTACATTGTGAAGGGTGAAATGCCACAAAAGGATTGCCAAAGATACTGTTCTCATAGGTGCTGACCCAGATACGCTGCTTATCTGCACCCAACTGCACACCATTTTGCTCCTTACAAGCCACTTCACATGCTTTGCAGTTGATACAGTTCTGATAGTCCAATGCCATTGCATAATTCATTATGATACCCTCCTAACATCCACGATGGTTTCGTGCATCGCTGCACTGCCAAAGACTGGCTCTATCCTATCTTCGATAATAGCATTATCACTGGCACCATTACGATAGCCAAATGTCAAACCTGTACTCTGTGCCCCAAAACCATGGATGAAGAAAACCACACCTGAAATAATTTTATTGGTAGGATAGGCTTTGATTTGTATTTTCCCTACTTTGCTCTCCACTTCTACGAGATCACCAAAATGAATCCCTTTTTTCTCAGCATCTTTTGCGTTAATCCATAGATGGTTTTCTTTGACCTGATCAAGAAGCATGATATTGTTCTGCGTAGAGTTTTGCGTAAACTGCGCATGACGACCAGTAACAAATTTGAATTTTCCCTCAGGGATCGGCACCAGGTAGGCATCATGCCAGGTGGGCATGGCATCTATCCCTTTTTTGGTCATATAGCCTAAAACACATTCTACTCTTCCCGAAGAGGTATTGAGTTTTTTCTGTAGTGCCGCAATCTCTTTTTCATTGACACAGGTATCGATATCTATCACGGCACCTTTTCTCCATTTGGATACGGTATAGGCTTTTTTATCTTCGGGGTAATACTCATACTCATTGGCCGATAGCTGCTTGAAGTATTTCTCCATATTGGGATAATATACCCCGTGCTTCTTGAGTAGCTCATACGCCTCTTTACCGTGCTTACTTACTACCATGTGCTCATTAATCTCTTCCTGAGATTTTTCAAAAGCATCGACCAGATTAAATCCGTCTTCTTCGTAGACCTCTGCTTCTTTGCGCTCTTTGAGCTCATCCTGCACATCTTCGTCATATTTTTTGGTGATTTCAAACAGTGGTTTGGATATTTTCTTTGTCAAACCTCTGAGAATATCTATGACGGGCTTGGATTCGTACAATGGATCTATCACCTTCTGGCGCAGTGCAATAGCAGGCTGCACCCCGCCAAATGACTTGACAGGATCCTCTCTCTCCAAGTAGGAGCACTCTGGCAACACCACATCCGCCATCATCACTGTATCGCTAGGCATCGTGTCAATCGTTACGACAAGATCCAGATTTTCAAACATCTTCTTGGTTTTGGCAGTGTTGGGAACAGAAAGCATGGGGTTCTGCTTATAGACGAACATACCTCGCATGGGATAAGGGGTTCTTTTCTCGGCAATCATATTTCTAAATCCAATCCATGTACCGGTACTCCCTACCAGTTTTGCCTCTTTGCTGTCTATGCGGCTCTCAGCATTGGCATACATAGGTGCATTGACCTCATGTTTTCCCAGTGGTACACCTTTGCCAAATACAATGCCGCCTTTGATGTCAATACCACCTCCAAGCGCAGAGAAGATCGCCTGTGCGCGTCTGAGCTGGAAGTCATGGCTGCTCCAAGCAGTGCGCCTACCCTGATAGTAGATCGCTCTGGGAGCTGCTGCCATAAAGTCTCTGGCTGTTTTTCTGATTTTATCTGCTGGTATACCGGTAATTTTCTCTGCCCATTCTGGTGTGTACTTATTTTCCAGAATATGCAGCTTGTAGACATCGAAACCATTCACCATATTGTCAACAAAGTCAATATTGTAGAGACCCTCTGTCATTACCACATAGGTCAATGCCAACACAAATGCCAAGTCGGTACCTACATTGATCCCCAACCACTCATCCGCCTGCATGGCAGTATTGGTATAGCGAGGATCGACGCACACCAGTGTCGCACCCCTTCCTCTGGTGCGCTTGAAGAGATCCATGGTATCGGGTGTCAGGATTGCCTCTGCCCTGTTGGCGCCACCCATGATGACATAATTGGCATTTTCCAAATCTGCCTGCCCATAAGAACCGATAGTCAAAGCATACCCAGAGACAGCAGTCTGCAGACAAATAGAGGCGTGATTGACAAAGTTGGATGAGCCAAACTTGTCTGCCATAAATGTCTTATAGGTATGCTCTGCCATCCCTTCGCCGGCACAGTATCCTATACAGGAACGGTTGTCCTTCTCCTCGTCAAGTATCTTTGCCAAGCCTGGGAATTTGTCTGTACCATTCAGGATCGCTTCATACGCTTCATCCCAAGTCACCCGTTTAAACTTCCCCTCACCTCTTTTTCCTACTCTAACCATAGGATATTTGAGGCGATCTGGATCATACATAGCATGGATGCCGGCCACCCCTCTGGGGCAGAGCATATTTTTTGATTTGGGAAACCGTGGATTGGGATCCAGCTTGGTTACAATCCCATTTTCTACTTTTGCTATGGCCGCGCACTTGTTAACACACATCTCGCATAGCGTGGGGGTCATTTGTATAGCATCGCCCTCTTTCTCTTGCCCTTCTGTGGCCATAAGCGAACTAAATCCAACTGATGACCCTCCCAACACAGTAAGAGCAACGCTCCCTTGGAGAAATTTCCTTCTTGAGACCTCTACTTTCATCATACTTCCTTGTTTTGCTAGTTTGATACTATTTATAGACTTTAGTCAACTCTTTTTTGATCGCATCAGGAATCGTAGCTATCTTCATAAATTCACCCATGCTTAGCTGTGGAAGGCTGAGTGCAAGATAGTATTTGGGGTCAAGCATCTCTGCTTTGCCATCTTTGACCAATACGGTATAGGGCAACAAGGCAGCATTCTGTGTGACACCGATCTTTTTGAGAAACTTGGATGTTCTTTTTCCCAGCTTGTGTCCTACCAGCGTAGCACCATTGGGCAGTGCCAGCGTATAGGCGACTTTCTCGCTTTTCTGTGCCTTAGCATCCAGATCACTGCCTGAAGCCAAAGCAATCGTATCTCCTACATAAGGCATCCCCATCATAAAATGATAGCCTGGAAGATCATCTGTCTCCATACTCTCTTCGGAGGCATATATCTCCCCCAGTGCTGCCTCTAGCGACTGAATCGTCTGATCAAACATACCTGCTTGGTATGCCTTTCCCAGATACGCTCTGCCTAGGTAGTCAGGATTTTGTACCCTCACTTCATGGGCTGCGTTGTTGACCAGTACATTCAAGACTGAAACAAACCCATTGGTTTTTTTCAAAGTTTCATTGGTGACGGTAATGACACTTTCATTTTCCAGTATCGGTGTAGTCGCCAAAATCTCAAATCCATTGGTTTTCAACTTAGCGGCAACATCCTCCACTGAAGCTGCGCCTGCAACCAGATAGGTAGGGGTTTTTTCGAGTACTTTGCCTACCATATATTTGGCGCCATGCTTGATCATCGAAGCTGCGACTGCTTTTGCAGCTGGTGCTTTTTTCTCAGTACCTGTGGCTGCAGCCGCTTTGCCCTCTTCGACAAAACCAAGCTTATGGAACACCTTGACAATCTCTGCATCTATCGCATGCATACTCTCTATTTTGGCAGGATCCGTGACGCCCGCCATGGTCGCCCAGTTTTCCACTCTTGCCATACCGACATGCAGCTTGTTGGATCCCTTCTCTATATAGAAATAGACAGAACAGGGAGCGAATACACCCGCCTGAGGATCACCATGGTTGAAGACGCCGTTACTGAACTTGAAATGACAGAGGATATTGATCCAGAAGGCATCGTATTTGTCAAACGGCAGCTTGGCATCCGTATACGCCTCTTTGAAATCAAAGAAACCGGCAATGATAAACTCAGCATCTTCAAATGCCTCATCGTGTGCATCCCAGAAATCATCCAGTACATCTTCGAGATCTTTGGAACGGTCAATCGTTCGTACCATCTCGAGCATAGGCTTTTTGGCTATGGCTTTATAGGTAATGCTCTTGGTGTACTGTGGCTTCATCTCTTTTTCTACCAAGGCATCCAAGTCTGCATGCATTTTTCTGTAAGCTTTAGCCCTCTGAGGATCGGTATCACCGATAACCTCCATGATGGCATCTGGATTGAGATAGCCGTACCAGGTCTTGTTTTCTCCCTGCTTTTTATAAGGAAGTAGATTGAAGGGGCTGAATGCACCATATCTCGGATAGGCCAAGAGCAATTCCCTCATCGCCTTTTCATTGGTCACAGAATAAAAACTGAGATAGTCCAGTGACTTTTCATGGTATTTTTCAAAATAGGCATCTTGAATATTCTCATTGATACCCGCAGCCTCATAACCTATACTCTCCAGCTTGCCCACGAGGGCTTTTATCTCCTTGTTTTTCAAGCCGTCCGAACCTCTAAAGGTTGCACTTATTTTTTCGCCTGCATTGGCTGCTCCCAGCAACAATGTTGTCGCTAGCATCATCCTAGCCATCTGTTTCAGTATCATTTTTTCCTTCCTTTTCGAATGGGTATTTACAATTTTATTCCTACTCCACTTAACCTGTACTTGAAATATTCATTTAATTTCATTTAATTTCTTGATGATATTCATCTAATAATTTTAATAGCAGTAAAGAAACCTTTCCTGATACGCTTAGCTATCTATTCTATGCTATAATGACTCATCTGACAAG
>JALVVQ010000029.1 GCA_027023325.1 Campylobacteraceae bacterium
TGGCAATATGAACATTTGTTCATATTGCCAGCTTTGTCTCACTTGACAAATGAACAAATGTTCACTATAATACGACATACCGCCCTATCTTTGGGCTATAGAGGAAGTGTGTTTATGAAAAAACAGGGTACAAAAGAGAAGATACTGAGCCGATCCCTTGCCCTCTTTGCCAAGCAGGGCTTCAAGGAGAGCAGTGTGCGTGATATAGCAAAAACGGTAGGGATACAGGTGGGAGGACTCTATAATCACTTCAAAAACAAGGATGAGATACTGGAATCGCTTGTTGGAGAGTTGATGGAGTCGGCCATCGTTACAATTTTTGAAGACAAAGACCCTCAGGAGCTTTCTAAGCGTGGAAAAGCACTTTTGGCGAATATAGCTACGACTTTCAAACTTTTGAGCTTTGACGGCAAAAATGAGGCACTTTTCAAACTTCTAATGCAGGAGATGTACAAAAACAGCAAAATACGGGAACTTTACTTAGAACATTTTTATCAACAGAATGTCAAAAAACTCTCGGCAGTCTTCTTTACCATGATGCAGAATGAGCAAATACGCTCAGCGGATCCTTTGGTGCTTGCCAATGAGTTCCTCTCTCCTTTGTTCTTCTATCAGAGTCAGGTTATATTATTGAAAATAGATGGCAAGTCCACTTCATCAGCGGTGACTCTTTTTGAAAAGCATGTGGATTTTTTTTGGGAGAATATCCGGCTGCAGGAACCGCAGCAGGAGACCCTTTTTTAGAGTGATATTATTTAATGGAAGTAAATATTTATAAATATTATTTCCTACAGGAGACCCATTTCTTGGAAGAGTGCCTCAATTTTGGGGGAGATTGTTGCCAATTCCTGATAAATGGTACCAAAGGACTTGTCCTGGGCATACCACTCCTCTATATGCTTATAGGAGTTTGTCTTCTCTTCTTCGCTGAGCTCGAGTGTATCAATGTGCTGTCTAATCTCTTGAAAACGTTTGATATCTTTATTACTCATGCCGTACTCCTTTTGATAGTTTGATAAAGTCAATTATAGCACAATTAATGCTCCAGCATCCACTCCACTGCAGCTTCTGCATGGATTTGTGTCGTATCGTAGAGGGGCAGCGTGCTTTCTGACTGCGAAATGAGCAACCCTATTTCTGTACATCCCAGTATCACCGCCTGCGCACCCTGCTCCGCCAAGGCATGAATGACTTGGCTGTAATAATCCCTTGAGGCTTCCCTGATGATGCCAAGACAGAGTTCATCATAAATAACTTGATGTATCTGTTTGCGTTGTGCTGCATCGGGAATCAGTACCTCTAGACCAAACTTCTCAGAGAGTCGGCCTTTGTAGAAATCCTGCTCCATGGTAAAAGCCGTACCCAGAAGCCCTACTTTTGTCACACCGTCAGCAACAAGCCTCTGTGCTGTAGCATCAGCGATATGAATGATGGGGATAGCAATATGTTTTCTGATATCAGGTACGAGCCTGTGCATGGTATTGGTGCAGATGATAAGTCCTTCTGCTCCTGCTTTTTCTACGCTATAGGCAGCATTGGCAAGAATGATACCCATTCTTTCCCATGCCTCTTCATGCTGGAGTTTTTCTATTTGGTCAAAATCTACACTGTTGAGTATGATTCTTGCTGAATGTAATCCACCAAGCTTTTGATTGATGCCTTTGTTGATGAGCTGATAATAAGACTGTGTACTTTCCCAACTCATACCACCAAGCATTCCTAATGTTTTCATGGTTAGCCCTTCTTGCTGCTGGCGACCTCACCTTTGTCCACTCGCTTGGAAAATTCAGTCTCTTTGCCTTTTGCCAGAAGCTTTGCTTGCCCTACCCAGTCATCTCTTTTGGCACGACCAGGAAATGCCAGCTCTCTGTCTGCCCAAGTCATATTTTCCTCCGTCCAGGCTGCGATTTGGTCAAAGTGCCAAATGCCGATACCATTGAGTGCCTGATCGATTTTGACCCCGATGCCTTTGATGCGAGTGAGATTGTCCTTTTTGCCATTTCTTGGTGCATTCAGCAATCCCTCGGGCGCAGACGCGGACACAGATACTTTCTCTGCTTCTGCACTGCTCTTCTTGGCAGACTTGCTTGCGGTTTGTGCCTCTGCTTTTTTCTCAGCCTCAGCTTGTGTTTTTTCTGCTGCTTTTTTTTCAGATATGGCTTTTTCTACTGCAGCCTTCTCTTTCTCTTTTTGCTTGACCGCTTCTTCTTCCGCATGAATTTCTTCAACATCTTTTTCTTTTTTTGCTTCCTCTTCTTCTTGGATGCGCTGCACTTCCGTCTCATGACGAGCAAGGATTTCAGGGTCTTCACAGTTTCCATTATCCTCTGTCACTGGATCTACAGGGGTTTCAGATGCATATCTCTCCTCTGAGCTGCACCCAATTTTTGCTAGGAAGTACCCCACTGTAAAAAAAACCAATACCGCTATTAATAGATACAATACCACTGTCATTTTCCTCTCTCCTTTTAATGATGTGCCTTTATTGTATTCAAATTAATTAAAAATTTGGCTATAATTCGGAAAAAAGAGAAATATTATGTCAGAAAAACAAGCGCACATCGCCCTTTTTATTGATAGTGACAATATCAGCTATCATGCTATTGAGGGTATTATCAATGAACTAAGCAAGTATGGCACCGTCAATATCAGACAAGCCTATGGAAACTGGAGCAAAGAGAACCTCAAAAACTGGCAACCCAAGCTCTTGGAGTATGCAATCCGTCCAATCCAGCAGTTTGACTACACCAAAAGCAAGAATGCCACAGACATTCTCATGACCATCGATACTATCGACCTGCTGCACACCAAGAAAATAGATGCCTTTGCCTTTGCGACCAGTGACAGTGACTTTACCCCCGTAGCCATGCGTGTCGCAGCAGAGGGGATCAAAGTCTTCGGTTTTGGAGAAAAGAAGACGCCCAAACCTTTTATGGCAGCCTGCTCGGAGTTTATCTTTACTGAGCCATTGATGGAAAACTATGACGACAAGAATGTTCCCAAAAATCGGGTAAGCAAGAAGAAAGGACAAAAAGAACTCAGACAGGATACCTGGCTGGTCAACCTGCTTAGAAATGCTGTAGCGCAGACTATGGATGAAGAGGGCTGGGCCAGTCTCTCAGATATCGGCATCTACATTAGCAACAACTCCTCCTTCTCTCCTATCAGCTTTGGATACAAAAAACTGAGCAATCTAATTAAAGAGACAGACCTGTTTGATATCAAGGTTAATGACTGGAACCATCAAATGGAGATACGGGACAAACGCTTCGAGGGCTAACTGATTTCCTTATACAGTTTCTCTGTCAAAGTGATGACTCTGGCAGGGAAATCTCTCGCTGTTTTTGGCTACCTCTGCAAACACAGTTAAAGGAGTATGCAAAGCATCCGCTATAGATTTTATCTCTACATAGTCTGCTCCTGCAAAGCCTATAATCATCTCATATTCTTCTCCACTAAAGCCCATTTTATCGTTGATATTTTCTAATATCTTATAGCCATATTTATTGATATCTAGTAGTTTGTTTGTATCACAGTAGAGCCCATCAGAGATATCCATACCGACACATAGAAGATGTCTGGATCTATAGATAAACTCGGAGCGCAGTTTTGGCTCTAAAAATCTGGAATCGTCCGCTATTTCTTTACCAGCAAACAGACGCTCTAGGTCACGCTTACTCTCCCCTAGTGTACCCGTAAAGGCCAGCAAATCCCCCTCTTTCAATCCCTTTCTGTAGAGAGGTGCTTCACTGTGCGAGATGATGGTTATAGAGACATGCAGTTTGTCTCCCCCTACCGTGTCCCCTCCGATAATCTCACAGTCAAATGTTGCTGCCGTCTCTTCAAACCCTCTCATGAGCGCATCGATCTCTTCTTTGTCCATATCTTTAGGGATGCAGAGACTCAGCAGTGCATATTGAGGATGGGCATTCATGGCAATGGCATCAGAGAAATTAACCAGCATGGCTTTTTTAGCTATTTGGTAGGGGCTCATCCATGCCCTGCGAAAATGGATATCTTCGTAAAAAGCATCGACACTATAGAGGGTTTTTCCGATGACTGCTGCATCGTCTCCGATGCGACCAGAGCTTAGTCTTTCGATAAGGTAGGCTTCTTTGTCTTGTGTTATCATGTAGAATTGTAACATATGCTTTTCATTTTTTACTTTTACCACAGTATTCATTTATCTTATAACTGCATGTGATATAATCCTCGTACTTTACACAAAGGACTTTACTCTATGGAACTCAAAGATGTCAAGATCTATGAATATGATGCAGTGATTGTAGGCGCAGGACTTGCAGGACTTGCTGCCGCCAAAGAGCTGACGGAAGCCGGCAAAAAGACGGCGGTCATCACCAAGCTGCATCCACTCCGGAGCCATTCCGGAGCTGCTCAGGGTGGCATCAATGCTGCACTGAGTGAAGATGACTCTGTCGAACTGCATATGTTCGATACCGTCAAGGGAAGTGATTATCTCGGAGACCAGGATGCGATAGAGATGATGTGCAAGGGTGCCCCGGAGACGATTCGATGGGCAGAGCACATGGGTGCAGCCTTCTCCAGAGAAGAGGATGGTACTATCGCGATCCGCCCCTTTGGTGGACAGTCCAAGCCAAGAGCCTGCTACGCCTCTGACCGTACAGGACTCACCATGCTACAGACAATCTAC
>JALVVQ010000030.1 GCA_027023325.1 Campylobacteraceae bacterium
CCATTGGTCTTGGTCAATTTCTCGATATCCAGTCTGCCCATTGATCTTTGAATTTCTTCAAGGTACTGCCCTTGGTTCAGCTCTACAGAAAGTACTTTGTCAAACTTCTGTCCAAGATCATGCATTCTTGTTTCTGGAGATGGCCAGAGTGTAATCGGTCGGAACATACCTGCCTTGATACCTTCTGCTCTCAGTGCGTTGACCGCTTCTCTAATCGCCAACGATGCAGAACCATATCCAACGATCAGGATATCGGCATCATCTACCATATACTCTTCATTGGATTCAATCTCATCCTTGTGTGCTTCTACTTTTTTGAACAATCTATCGATGAGTTTTCTACAGGTTTCAATCTCTTCTGTCGGGAAGCCTGTTGGTCCGTGGTGGAGTCCTGTCATGTGGTATCGGTATCCCTGGAACATAGGGTTCAGTACTGCTGGTTCATCTTCTCCTACGCCATAAGGCTGATACACTTCTGGGGCACCATCGAAAGTCTTTCTCAGCTTGATACCTGCCTGTACCTCCTCTAGTGAAGGAATGACTGCTTTGGAGTGCATGTGCCCAATCGTCTCATCCATCAGGACAAAGACAGGCTGCATAAATCTGTCTGCCAAATTGAAAGCTCTGACTGTTTCAGTGTAGCACTCTTCGAGATTTCCTGCACAGACGGTGATAGACTGATAATCTCCGTGCGAGGGATGCTTGGCTTGAGAAACATCACCCTGCGATACACGCGTAGGAAGACCTGTAGAAGGGCCGCCCCTCATCACATTGATCACGACAAGGGGACTTTCTACCATTTGTGCCAAACCAAGGTTTTCTGCTTTGAGCGAGATACCAGGGCCTGAAGTGGCAGTAAAAGATCTTACACCTGACATAGAAGCTCCAATGGCTGCTGCCACACCGGCAATCTCATCTTCCATTTGTATCGCTGCACCGCCTATTTTTGGCAGTAGGTCGGAGACCACATGCATAATTTCACTGGACGGTGTCAACGGATATCCGGCAAAAAATTTACATCCGGAATCTACCGCTGCTTTTGCAGCCAACTCATTACCGTTGGCTATGACTTCTCTTGTTGCTGACATTAGTTAGCCTCCTTGTAGTCTGTGGGGATTCTATACCCGTTGCTTCTGATTGCTTCTTGTCTTGCTTTCGACACATCGGTCAGTTTTGCAAATTTAAACTCTTTTCGACCAGCCACATAAATCGCAAAATCAGGACAAGAAAGTTCACACTCCTGACATCCGATACATGCTTCTGGCGTCACGACACTGATCATCGCACCCAGTACTGAGGTTGCCTCCTGTTGCATAGATAGTACACCTGCAGGACATGCGTCCACACAGATATTACAGGCTTTGCATCTGCTGGTACTTACCCATACCGGTGTATTTTCCGGTGCTGCCATTTCTGCCATATCTTCCCCTTTTCAATAAATAAAATAGTGAGATTTTATCACTGCGTTAGGGTATCTTATTTTAGGTAATGTTAGCGTTAGAGAGAAAGGCTAAAGAGGAGGAAGGGGTAGCCATGTTACTATTTGAAGCATGCATTTTCTTTCCATGCTATCACTATGATTACATTGGCTTATCTTTAGGGAGGGAGAAGCATCTTCTCCCTCTTACATACTAGGTCAGCTTACGATTTTTGGCGGCCAGCAGTGTCAATGCCAGCAAGCCTGCGATACCATAGTAGACCCACAGTGGGATCGGCACCGGGTCACCAGCTGCATAGGAGTGGAGCCCTGAGAGGTAGTAGTTCACGCCAAAATAGGTCATAAGCACCGTAGAGTAAGCCCAGGTCGCTGCGACATTATAAGTAAAGTTCGACTTGAGTGCCGGGATAAACCGTAGATGCAGCACTGTGGCATAGATCAGTATCGTGACCGCTGCCCAGGTCTCCTTGGGATCCCAGCCCCAGTAGCGTCCCCAGCTCTCATTGGCCCAGACACCACCCAGAAAGTTTCCGATTGTCAACAACATCAGTCCTATGATCAGTCCCATTTCTGACAGATTACTCAGCTCTTTGATGGAACGATCAATATTGGGGGTACCCTGCTTGCCTCTGATCACATACAGTATCAGCACCAGTAAGGAGAGGATTGAACCAAGTCCGAGGAAACCATCTCCAGAGATAATCGTCGCCACATGCACCATCAGCCAGTATGATTTGAGTACTGGTACGAGATTGGTGATCTCCGGGTTGATAAAGTTCATATGCGCCACACCCATCGTGATGCCTGCCAATATGGCTGTACCTGCCAAAGCAAAAGGAGAGTTTTTCGCAAGAAGTATCCCTGCTAGTACCGTAGCAGCTGCAATAAAGACGATTGACTCATAGGCATTGGACCAAGGAGCGTGCTCGGCGATATACCATCGGATACCCAGCCCCAAAAGATGCATGGCAAAGCCAAAGAGCAGCAGAGCCCAGGCACCCCTCATAATCCATTTCAGTGAGAATGTCGGTCTGATCACATGAACAAAGGCGAACAGCAACAGGAGTAGACCCAGCAGAAGATACAGTGGTACCAGCTTGCTAAACAGTCCAAATTTGTTGTATTGTATTTCCATCTTGATGTGGCTTTGGCTTGGCATTACAGCCGCGCCATACTGCTTTTGGTAGATCTGGATGCCCTTGAGTGCCGTATCTGCATTCTTCCAGTTACCCGTCTTCACGCCCTCGCCAACCATCTGGAAATAGGCAGAAATAGCCAGCTTCACTTTGTCCCCCTGTGCTTTGGGTAGTGTCTTCAACGCCTCCACAGGTGCCAACCATTTATTGTTGGCATCATTGGGGACAGGAAAGATGCGCAACAGTGAGGCCTGGTACGCCATATAAGCGATATTGGTTCGCTCGTCGATTTTTATCAACTCTTTATCGTACTGGCTTTTCTCCAGTGGTTTTTTTCTACTTGCTTTGGTAATCTCTTTATAGAGCTTGTAATTCCCCTCTTTTTGCGTAAAGAAATCTGAGAATCTTGCGAATTTGGCTCCTGTATCCAAACCCAGCTCTTTTGCAATCTTTGGATGCCCTACCTTAATCATAGGCACTTGCTGATAAAAAGAGGGTTCCATAATCATACCTAGCAATATCTGTACAGGCTCCATACCTGCCAGCGTACTGGTGCCGGTGATTTTGGAGATAATCTCGTGTGCGACGGTATCCATCGGCTTCATACGCCCTTGTGGATCCTGCACCGAAAGCATGCCAAACTTCTGCGCATGAGGCAGGGCATAGGTCTGCATATGGGTACGCATATCAGGGGTGAGGTCAGGCGATGCAGCCTGCGTCACTTGTGGTACCATCATGCCCAATCCCAGCAGCACGGCTACAGCTGTCGCTCCCTGGAGTTTACGCGCACCTTTCAAAAGCTTCTGGAAGCGTCCCGTGGGGATAAAGAGACTCCAAAGCATTCCGATACCAAGCAGAAGATAGCCTATATAGGTAGGCCAAGTCCCCGGATCATGATTGACCGAAAGCACTGTGCCCTTCTCGTCTTGATCATAAGAGGATTGGAAAAAGCGATAGTTGCGATGGTTTAAGATATGATTCATATAAATCCTATAGGGTTGTTCAATCCCCTGCTCTTTGTCGATCAGCACCACTTCACTGGCATAAGAAGCGGGGGTCATAGAGCCCGGGTAGCGCTCCAGCTGAAAGTCCAAGAGCTTGATAGAAAATGGTAGATCAATCTGTTTGGCACCTACCCGCATTTGAATCTCAACACCGTCTAGTTTTAGTTTATGTATCTCACCCGTATCGCCCCTGTAGGGTCGCGTCACCACATGCTTTGATTTGCTGCCCACAGTGACCAGCCACTCCAAATACTCTGCCTTGCCCCCCTGCGTCTTGAGATCTTTTGCAACCATCTCTATGACTGCTTTGGGGTGAACCTTTTTGAGTACGATAGCATTGCTTCCAAACTGGTACAACATCCGGGGCGTAAACACATTTTCTCCCTCAGCAAGCTCAGCACTACTCTTATCATTCATATTAAGTGTTTTGAGCGCAAAAGGAAAGCGTACTTTGAAGCTTTCCCCCTCATCCTGAATCAAAAAGGTTGGCTTGCCCTTTGCAGGTGCAGCTTCATACGCGATATAGAAACCGCCAAAATCAATTTTGTCCCCTTTGGAGAAATAATAGATCTCTCCTTGTCTTCCTGTCGAGACTTTCAGCTCCAGTATCTTTTTTCCCTTCTCGCTGGGTATGGCTTTTTCCTCTGCTGTAGGAAGATACTTGAGAAGCGATACCGATACCTTTTTGCCACCAACTGAAAGGCTTGTATCTACTGTATTGGAGGTCATAGAGGAGAGATAGAGTGGACGCTCTACATAGGCTTTTTTATCACCTGCCTTGACCTCTACCTGCAGGGACTTGACATCCGAGACCATCGTATGACTACTCTGACCTTCTCGGATATGCAAGACACCCTCGTATCCCACATACCTGGTGACCAAAGCACCCAGTGCAATCACAAAAAAAGAGAGGTGAAAGAGAAAGACAGGAAACTTTGTTTTATACGATTTAAACTTGATAATATTGTAAAGCAAAATAGCCGTAAAATAGGTCAAAA
>JALVVQ010000031.1 GCA_027023325.1 Campylobacteraceae bacterium
GGCTATCCATGATGATGCCAGTCGACATGATGTCATCTCGAAGTTTGATCTGAAATATACTGATGTCACGGTGTTGTGCCTTACTGACAGTGATGTGGAGAATATCTATATTTCGCTCAATGTCAAAAGCCTCTCCAAAGATATTCATGTCATTGCCAGGGCAACAGATGAAAGTATGCACAAAAAGTTCAAGCTTGCCGGTGTAGACCATGTCCTGACTCCCAGCAGTGTTGCCAATGTCATGCTACGAACAGCGATACATCAGCCGATACTCTACAATGGTATGCAGGCGATATTGACAGGAAAAAATATTGCAAATATTGACGAGGTGATGGTATTTAGGCACACAAAGCTGATTGGGAAGAAAATCCATGAGATCGACTTTCCCCGGTACAAAATACTCTTCATGGGGATACAGAGAGGCATCAATGGAGAGTTTATTTTCAATCCTAACCGAGAGTTGGAATTTGAGCATGATGATATTTTGCTTATGATGGGAGTGCGTATCAGTATCGATCATTTCAAAAAACATTATAAAGGTACAGAGCATGGATAGGCAAGCCTTTTTATTTGGTTATGGCAATCAGGGCAGGTCTCTGGCAAAAAGCCTGCGTACAGATAAGTTCAAGCTACATATCATAGAATCAACACCTGCATATTATGAGAAAGCAAAGAGTGATAAATTTCTGGATGTGGTCTTGGCTGATATCACCAGTGATGATCAGCTGGAAGCACTGCATATTGATGATGATAGTTATATCATCTGTGTGATGGAGGATGAGCACCTCAATGTATTTTTGACCCTCTCTCTGCGCTCACTCTACCCCAATGCTACGATTGTAGCAATCTCGGACTCGATCTATACGACCCAGAAGCTCAAAATGGCAGGCGCCAACAAGATCATTGATATCTATAAGGTCAGCGCTTACCGTATACACAATATGCTGGTCAGACCCGTGGCTACCAAACTGCTGGATAGCTTCATTTCGGATGATTCGAAGATATCATTTCGGGAGATGCTGATTCCGGAAGGTTCTTTTCTAGATGGTAAAATGATTGACGAGATAGATTTTAGTGGGTATGGTATCTTGCTTGTGGGCATGCTGGATCTTGAACTGAGTAACAAGTTTATCTTTATTACTTCAGGCATCGACCACAAGCTTGACAGTGGCGATACGATTGTCTGCATGGGCTACAATGAGGATTTGGAAAAATTTTCTATTTTGATTCAGGAAGAAGAGATATGATGAGGCTGGCGGTTATCGGCGCAGGCAAGTGGGGACTGGCACTCTATCATGCCTATGGTCAAAACAATACAGTAGTGATCTCTTCTCGAACTCCTCGCGATATGGCAAATTTCGTACCCGTGAAAGAGGCGTTGTCTTACGAATATCTGATCATGGCAATCCCAGCACAGTTTGCACGAGGCTGGATGGAAGAGCATTTTGTAGACCAAGGACAGAAGATACTCGTAGCCGCCAAAGGGATAGAGACCAGTACGGGTGCCTTCCTCAATGATATATATGGTGATTTTGTATCTGCCGAGCGTCTGGCATTTATCTCCGGTCCATCATTCGCAACTGAGGTGCAACAGTCACTGCCCACCGCACTTAAGATCAGCTCTGTCAATCGCTCTTTAGCACAGACCTATGCAGAGGCACTACCGGACTATATCAAAGGCTATGTCAGTGATGATGTGGTGGGCGCAGAGGTGAGCGGTGCCTACAAAAATGTCATCGCCATAGCCGGAGGCGTTTGTGAAGGCTTGGGGCTGGGAAACAATGCCAAAGCAGCCCTGATCTCCAGGGGCTTGGTAGAGATGACCCGTTTTGGAGAGGCCTTCGGTGCCAAGACAGAGACTTTTCTCTCTCTGGGAGGTGCAGGAGATCTCTTTTTGACCGCCAGCTCCACGATGTCACGAAACTTCCGGGTAGGGTTGGGGCTTGCCGAGGGTAAAGATATGAAAATCATCTTAGAGGAGCTAGGTGAAGTCGCTGAGGGCGTACCTACCACCAAGGCTTTGCACAAGATCGCCCAGGACAAAGCGATTTACCTGCCAATCGCCAATGAGGTCTATCAGATGATTTATGAGGGGAAAGATCCTCGAGAGAGTGTAGGGGATTTGCTGCGGTAGTGCGGAGAGGTTGTCCTACATCCTCTTCTTCGTCCGACTCGTAGCCTGCGCCTCCAGCGGATTGTCAGGCCAATAGTGCTTTTTGTACTTTCCTCGCAGCTCTTTCTTGACATCATTATAGGTATTCGCCCAAAAGCTTGCCAAGTCTTGGGTGACTTGCATGGGGCGTGAGGCGGGGGAGAGCAGGTGTAGCATGAGTTTGACTTTGCCGCCCAGTATGGTGGGTGTGTCGCTTGTGCCAAACATCTCCTGGAGGCGTACTGCCAAGATGGGTTGGGTGGGGTTGCTGTAGTCTATGGTGATGTTGGAGCCTGAAGCGACTTTGATTTTGGCAGGGGCGAGTGTGTCTAGTGTTTGGGTCTGTTCGTAGCTGAGGAGTCCCAGCAGTATGCTGTGTAGATTCAAGCCTTTTATTTCTCGTATGGAGTTGATGCCCTGCAAATAAGGGGCTAACCATTTGTCCATATTTTCTAGTAAGTATGTATCAAAAGCATGAGGTAGGGTCGGTGATAACCGACCAAAAAAACCCGATTGATGCATTACAGCAAAATTGATTCTTCTTTTGAGGCTCATCGCCTCTTTGCTCCAGTTCAGTGTCTCTAGCCCCAAGGCTTCAAGCTCTTCGAGTAGCACCTCTATCACTTCAGGATTATCAGTAGACTTGACAGGCTTTTCAGAAAGGATGATCCTTCCCAATCGCTTGACTAGACGCACCTCGACACGCTGCTCCACTTCATTCCAGTCTACCTCTTCGACTTCTCGTATTTGTTCTGCTAGATAACCCTCTATTTATACTTGGGTAAGTGAGATAGCTTTGTAGATGCTGGCATGGGTGGATTTGGCATCGAGGTCTGCGATGACCAAGAAGCGCTCTTTTGCCAAAGTATCATCGGCTTGTAGCCTGGCACCCTTGCCACTGCTTAGCAGGTAGGTAGCGGTGTTGGCATGGCGCTGTTTGGCGATGCGTTCTGGGTAGGCGTAGGCCAGGAGTATGCCTAGTAGCTCTGTGTTGAGTGTGGCTTTTTGTTTGGGTTCTATGCGTTTGGCATTGGCTAGGAGGTAGTGACACTGTTTGATGTTCACACCGTGTATATTTGGACTTTGCTTGCCGGCTACACGATGCAGCTGCTCCACGCGCTCACGAATGTCTACGCTCCTATACTGAGAGGTAAAGATATCCTTTTCTGTAAGCATAGTAGCCAGCAGAGAAGCTTCATAGGCAAGGTCAAGCGCCTTGGCTTTGAGTACCATATGCGAAAGCCTAGGGTGCAAGCCAAACCTGCTCATGGCTCTGCCGTGAGGGGTAATAGCCCCTTTCTCATCTAGCGCACCAAGTTGCTTGAGCAGGGTTTTGGCATGGGTAACGGCAGTAGGTGAGGGCGTGTCCAGCCAAGTAAGAGTGCTGATGTCGTCATTGCCCCAAAGAGCGAGTTCAAGGACGAGCTGTGTGAGGTCTGCTTGGAGGATCTCTGGGGTGTCGTGTTTCTGGAGTATCTTGGACTTGTGCCAGAGGTGGTAGGCTTTGCCTGCACTCAGTCGTCCTGCGCGTCCTGCCCTCTGGGTCGCTGCATCTTGGGAGATGAAGTGCCTCTCTAGGGTGTTCATGCCTGAGAAGGGGTTAAACACAGCATGGTTTTGAAGCCCAGAGTCTACGACTATCTTGATGCCATCTATGGTGAGAGAGGTCTGTGCGATGTTGGTGGCTAGAACGACTTTGCGTTTGCCCTTAGGAGGGGCTTTGATGGCTCTGTCCTGCGCCTCTTTGCTTAGGTTTCCGTAGAGGGGTGAGATGTAGGTATCGGTGAATTTTTCTTCTAGCAGTAATTTCTCTACTGCCTTGATTTCCCGAACACCAGGTAAAAAGACCAAGATATTTCCCTTTTCTTCAGCCAATAGTTTGCGTACACGCTTATGCACATAAAAAGGCAACTCTCTCTTGCTAGGTTGAGAGGTAGTGGGGTCTAGGAAGTAGCGTTCCACTGGGTAGGCACGCCCTTCACTCTGGATGATGGGGGCATCCAACATAGAGGAGATGGCTTGGGTGTTGAGGGTGGCAGACATGATGAGGATTTTGAGGTCTTCACGCAATACCGCCTGAGACTCCAAAGCCAGTGCCAAAGAGAGATCCGCATGGAGTGAACGCTCGTGGTATTCGTCAAAGATGATGAGTGCTGCATCCTCCAGACTGGGGTCAGCTTGGAGTTTGCGTGTCAAGATACCCTCTGTCACGATGAGAATTTTGGTGCGTTTACTCTGCACAGAGTCCATCTTGACCTGATAGCCTATACGCTCTCCTACCTTCTCACCCAGCATCTCAGCCATGCGAGCTGCACTCGCACGCACCGCCAAACGCCTAGGCTCCAGCATGATGATCTGCTTGCCCTCTAGCCACGACTCCTCCAGTAGAGCTAAGGGCAAC
>JALVVQ010000032.1 GCA_027023325.1 Campylobacteraceae bacterium
CTCAAAAAAGGAAGATACCGTCTCTTGGGCAATGCCCTCGACACTGAATACCACCTCGTCATCCCCAAGCTAGAGAAGCTCGCTGGTATCACCAAAGCCTCACTCAAAGGAGATTTTGTCATGAATGGCACAGTCTCGCTCAAAAACAACCTTCCTGCAGTAACAGGCAGCACCAAGAGTCTCGGTGGTATCATGGACTTTCGCTACAGTGCGGATACCCTGATTTCCGCACTCAAAAAGGTACACAATGCTACCCTCCTCCAGAAATTAGGGCAACCCAAATACCTCTCTGGTCTCACCACAGCCCATGTCAAGCTCACCAGCCTCAAAAACCTCACAGGCACCTTCACGCTGCAGTCATCAGGCAATACCAACAGGAATGCCCTCAAAAAATCGTTTGATTTGGATCTAGGATCCAAGTTTACCTTCACTGCTATGACCAAAGGTCATATCCAAAAGCAACAAGTCGCCGCCTCACTCTCAGCCAAAACCAGCATGGCACATCTGAAGTCATCTCGTATTCACTTCGATATCCCCAAGGCAACCCTTGGCGCAGACTATACACTTTCTATCCCGGATATGGGAAAGCTCCAACCCCTTACCGGCAAACGATTTATCGGCGATATGCTGATCAACGGTACGATCAAAAAGCGTAAAACCCTAGCCGTCACCGGACACGGCAAAGAGTTTGGAGGCAGCATCGATTTCACACTCATTGACAAGCATCTCCAAGCAGATGTGACAGGAGCTACGGTCTCCAAAGTCATGCATATGCTCGACTATCCCCAAGTCCTCGAAGCAATCTCCAAAGCCAAGGTAAACTACAACACACAAACAGCTTCAGGCACACTACACGCTACACTGGATAATGCCAGGATATTGCCCAACAAGCTCACTGCTCTTCTCAAGCAATTCAAGATCATCGATCTCTCAAGAGAGCGTTTTAACAACTCAACATTTGATGCCAAGATCACAAAAAAACTTATCGACTTCACGCTCGATGCCAGAAATAAAAACAACTATCTTCTGGTCAAGCATGGAAAGCTGATCAAAAAAACTGATGCGATCCAAGCCAATATAGAGATGAAGTTCAGAGGGAAAGATCTTCAGGCTACCCTCCGTGGCACCACCAAGCATCCAAAAGTATCACTTGATGGCTCCAAATACCTAGAAAACAAGCTCAAAGAGAAAGTGTTGAAGTCCAAAGCGGCAAAAAAACTCAAAAAATCACTAAAGAAGAAACTCGAAGGAAAAACAGGATCGAAGATTAAAGATTTGGTAAAGGGATTGTTCTAGGAAGAAGGGGAGACAGATTCGCCTCCCAAATAGTATCAGCACCTATGCCTTCTTAGACAGTACCTCTTTGACTGCTTCGCCGATCTCTGCTGGAGAGACGACCACCTTGACACCTGCAGCTTCAAGTGCATCCATCTTCTCTTTGGCTGTACCTGCACTACCAGAGATGATCGCACCTGCATGACCCATTCTTTTGCCTGCCGGGGCGGTCTGTCCTGCGATGAAGGCAACAACTGGTTTGGTGATCTGCTCTTTGATGAGCTTGGCTGCCTGGATCTCCAAATCGCCACCGATCTCACCGATCATCACGATTGCTTCTGTCTCTGGATCTGCTTCAAACATAGGGAGCAGCTGCTTATAGCTCAGTCCGATGATCGGATCACCGCCGATACCGACTGCGGTGGTGATACCATAGCCTACATTGCAGACTTGGTTGGCACCCTCATATGTTAATGTTCCGGACTTTGAGATCAATCCAACATTACCCTTTTTGAAGATATTGCCCGGCATGATGCCGATCTTGCACTCTTCTGCGGTGATGATACCTGGGCAGTTTGGCCCGATAGTCATCATGCCGGCTTTTTGTGCGGCTGCTTTGGCTGCTTGCATATCACGCACTGGGGCACCCTCGGTGATGATAACTGCCAGCTCGATACCTGCGGCTGCCGCTTCCATCACTGCATCTGCTACAAATGCAGGTGGTACAAATACCATAGAGACTGTCGCACCTGTGGCTGCCACTGCTTCTTTGACTGTATTAAATACTGGCTGTCCTAGGTGCTCTTGCCCACCTTTGCCTGGCGTGACACCACCCACAATTTTTGTACCATATGCAAGACACTGCTCCGCATGGAATGTACCCTCTTTTCCTGTAAACCCCTGTACGATGACTTTGCTATCTTTATTCACTAGAATGGACATATTTACGCTCCTTTTGCTGCGGCAACTGCTTTTTTGGCGCCATCGCCAAGGTCGGTTGCTGAAATGATATTGTCGATATTTGCATTGTCTAAAATCACCGCTGCTTCTGCTGCATTGGTGCCATCAAGTCTCACCACGACTGGTACACTTACATCTACCATCCTCGTCGCCTCTAAGATACCATTGGCGATACGGTCACATCGCACGATACCTCCAAAGATATTGACAAAGATCGCTTTGACGCTTGGGTTTTTAAGAATAATCTCAAAGCCTTTGGCCACAGTCTCTGCATTGGCAGAACCACCCACATCGAGGAAGTTAGCCGGTGTACCGCCCATATAGTTGATCGTATCCATCGTACCCATGGCAAGTCCTGCACCATTGACCATACAGCCGATCTCGCCATCAAGTGCGATATAGCTGAGTCCATACTGGCTCGCTTCTCTCTCATCAGGATCCTCTTCACTGAGATCTCTCATCGCTTCGATATCTGGGTGGCGACCCAGTGCAGAGTCATCAAACCCCATCTTGCCGTCGAGTGCGATAAAGTCTCCAGAACCGGTCTTGATCAGCGGGTTGATCTCGATCATCTCTGCATCATTTTCCATATAGAGCGTATAGAGCTTCTGAGCGAATTGGATCATCTTCTTTTGCTCAGCTTTGTCTGTGATACCTAGACCAAATACCAACTCTCTACCATGATATCCCTGAAAACCAAAGGCTGGATCCACAGCTATCTTGATGATCTTCTCTGGTGTCTTTGCTGCAACAGTTTCGATATCCATTCCGCCCTCGGTAGATGCCATGATGATAGGCATCTCAGCGGCACGATCAAGCACAACAGAAAGATAGAGCTCATCTTTGATATCTGCACCATCCTCGATATAGACTTTCTGTACCAGCTTACCTTCTGGACCAGTCTGATGCGTGACCAGTGTCATACCTAAAATCTCCTCTGCGAGTGTCTTAACCTCATCCAATGATTTAGCTAGTTTAACACCACCACCCAATCCTCTACCACCTGCATGAATCTGCGCCTTGACCACCCAGATAGGGCCTCCAAGCTCTTTTGCATTCGCTACAGCTTCTTCTACCGTATGTGCAATAATCCCCTTAGGTGTCGGTACACCGTACTTCTGAAATATCTGTTTTGCCTGATACTCATGAATATTCACAGTCTGCTCCTTTTAAAATAAGTATAAAATTATACGACTATGCAGGATGTGTCTTGATTAAACTGTGCTTTTTATTGGAACAAATAACTGCTGTGCTAAGTATCTACACAATAAATATTATTGTAGAGTTTCATCAGAAAAATCGGTATCTAATGCCAACCTGAAAAGCAGTATAAGTATGTTAGAATTTCGTATAACACTTTAAGGATTTTTCGTGATTTTCAACAGACATGCCAAAGTAGTGATGGAAGAGGGCTACATGAGACTCTCCATAGAGTATACCAATCCAAAATCCAGACTTATCATCTGCGATACTGTGGACAAAATAGAGAAAGATATGAATATACATCCTGAAGTATTGCATCGAAGGATCGATGAGGGAAAAGGAGCATTCAGTATCGAATTTTCTGGCGAAGACTATGTCTGCACAAGAACTTCAGGCGAGTTTATCGAAAGAGTCCTCAAAGACCTAGATATTGAAAAGTGTGATTTCGACGATTAGTGTACGAGGAAAAGGACTTTAGTCCTTGACCTCATACTGTTCTCGACCTTGTTGATAGAGGTCATTTCCATGGGTATCATTGATAACCGTCACAGGGAAATCCACCACCTCCAGCTTACGCACTGCTTCAGGGCCCAGCTCTGGATAGGCGATGACTTCGGCTGATTTGATCAGTTTTCCCAACAGCGCTCCAGCACCACCAGTAGCACCAAAGTATATGCCATCGTATGCCACACAGGCATCTTTGACTGCTTGATTTCTCTTGCCTTTTCCAATCATGCCCTTGGAGCCGTTTTTGAGCATGGTCGGAGAGAAGCTATCCATACGATAACTGGTAGTGGGGCCGGCACTTCCGATGGGATCGCCAGGCTTGGGAGGGGTAGGCCCCACAAAGTAGACCACGGAACCCTCCAGGTCAAAAGGAAGTTCTTTGCCTGCTTCGATCAAATCCACAAGTTTTTTGTGTGCTGCATCTCTGGCGGTATAAAGTACGCCTGTGAGATACACGGTATCTCCTGCAACCAGTTGCTTGGTGTCCTCACTGTTGAGTGGGGTTGTTAAATGATAGGTTTTTGACATCTCAGGCTCCTTATATCGTGATATGTGTATGTCGTGAAGAGTGACAC
>JALVVQ010000033.1:0-1992 GCA_027023325.1 Campylobacteraceae bacterium
TACAGTAGCCAGAAAAGCGACTGTAGCAGAGCATGCGCTCTTCAAAAGTCACATGATAGAGCCGCGAGATGGGAAAGAGCTGTTTCGTTATGGATTCAATATGTTTGTCTCTTATGATGATCCAGAAGAGCAAGCACGCAGAAGAGAAGAGAGAAAAAGAGCTATCGCCTATATAGTGCTTGACTATATATCCAGACTGGACAGAACATACAGACAAAGAGAGGTACACTAAAATGAAAAGAAGAGACTTTTTGAAGCTATCACTGGCTACCGGATCTGCTGTGTTGCTACCTAGTATCGGATATGGTGCCACACTGGATATGAGCAAGATCAATTTCTCCAGCAGCACCTATGAAGACAATAATGCACAGACTATTATCATATTTACATACGGAGGTGCCAGTCAGCTGGGCGGCAATATCACCAATATTGAGGAGATAGAGAGATATTCTCAAAATAGCTATAATGATTACTTTCGAGGCATAACCAAGACGGCACATGGATGCTGGCAAGAAGCGGGTGGTGCTGAGATGGAGATGATGCTGGCAAATGGTGATATGACACTATACAGAAGCTGCTATTCTCAGGTCAGAGAGGATGCAGGCAACAAAGCGCATGGTGTATGTACCTCACAAAACCAAAGAGGTACTTTTGATGAGAGTGGTGGAGGTATCATAGCAAATATTGCACAAATCATCAGCGAAAAAGGCATGATCAATGAGCATACACTCATGCCATTTGTCACCATGGAAGGAGAATCGACCTTCTATGTAGAGGGGAGTGCTGCACTGGCTGGCTATTTGAAGCCCGTGGGCATCAATGAGTCCTTTGATAACCCCTATGATAGAAATGTCAGACACTGGGATTACTACACGGATGCAGAACGAGAGGCAGAGGGGTGGAGAGACAGAGACCCGGCACTCACCAACAAGATGGATACTCTGGCACAAAGCTATAATCAGCCCGGCAAAGTCAAAGATGCCTTCGCGCGCAGAGGCAGTTTGTCGGATTTTATCAATACGGTCAAAGATTTAGAAGTGCCTGATCTGGGAGAAGATGCCTATCCTGATCATGACTTCGCAGACAAGATCAAGTCCGCCATCAAGCTTCTGGACAAAAACCCTGATACCAAGATCATCACCCTGGGCACAGGAGGACTCGGTGGTTGGGATGACCACAATGACGCCAGAGACTATGTGAGCAGGACAGAGAGTCTATTCCGATCGCTGAGGTCTGCTATGGCGCATCTCAAAGCTATAGGTAAAGAGGGCAATATAAACATCATGGTCTTTGGCGAATTTGGCAGAAATGTCAACCTAAATGCTGCCAACGGCTGGGATCATGGCAATTTACAAAACTTTTATGTACTAGGAGGCAAGGACTATTTCACCCACAAGGGAGTCGTAGGAGAGACGGAACTGGGTGACACAGGTGCTATCAACAGAATGTACCTCAAACCAAAGAGCGGATCGTATTGGTTCGAGCCACTTAGCATCGCCGCCACACTATACAAAATATACGGTATAGAAAATCCTGATATTTTGACCAATGGTCATGGTGCTGTGAATATTGTGTAGTTAGGATAGTGTAAAAGATGGGGTGCTTAATCATATCGATGTTGTGTTCAAGTCCTTTACTAAAAAGAAGCACCACTCGAGGTGAGTATAGGAAAACCTAAGAAATTTACTATATGGCAATAAGGATAGTTACTAAGAGGAGATAAAAGCCAAGCAACCCTGGAAGTTTGGCTTGCGTCCAATCTTCCTAATTCTCTTGTAGTTCTGTGGGCTTAAGCTTCACCCTTTATAATGACGTATAATTTATCAAGGAAATGTGATGCGAAACAAAGTAGAGCTTTTAATAAAAAACATATCTTCAGTTATTGTAGGCAATGAACCTGCCATTGAGCAAACACTAATAACACTTTTTTCCAAAGGTCATTTGCTAATCGAAGATGCCCCGGGATTAGGGAAAACACTACTGGCACCCTCG
>JALVVQ010000033.1:2002-17894 GCA_027023325.1 Campylobacteraceae bacterium
GCTCTATTGAGTCTGATTTTAAGCGTGTACAGTGTACGCCTGACTTGCTTCCTTCTGATATTACTGGAGTCTCTATATTTAACCCAAAAAGTGATGAGTTTCATTTTAAGCCAGGCCCTCTTTTTACTAATATTTTATTGGTTGATGAAATCAATCGTACCACTGCCCGAACACAGTCTGCGCTCTTAGAAGCAATGGCTGAGAGACAAGTGAGCGTGGACTCTAAAACCTATATGCTTCCTTCTCCTTTTATGGTGATTGCCACACAAAATCCCATTGAACACTATGGCACATATCTACTGCCTGAGGCGCAACTGGATCGGTTTTTCATGAAAATATCTTTGGGGTATCCAACATTAGACTCTGAGGTTACAATTATCAAACAAGAGACCCAAGAGAAGCGTGCTATTGAGTCTTTGCAAACAGTACTTAGCCGTGAAGATGTCTTAGAGATTCAGTCGCAGATACACAATGTTTTTATACACGAATCTTTAATTAAATATATCGCTTCAATTATTATTAAAACACGTGAGCATAGAGCACTGAGTTTGGGGGCAAGCCCACGCGGCTCTATCTCTTTAACCCAAGCGGCAAAAGCATTGGCTTTTATTAAAGGCAAGGAATCAGTAACGCCTGAAATGATTAAGTCTCTAGTGCATCCCGTCCTTGCTCATCGTCTTATTCTTAAAGAACAGAGCAGTATTACACTGATTCTAGATGAGATTATAAATAGTGTTGAGGTGCCAATACTTCGATGAGTCAAGAGATTATAAAAGATTTAGATTTTGTAGATGATTTTCTAAAGAAACTCACGCTTAAAAAGTTTATACTTATATTGCTTTTTATTCTTGTACTTATTGCGTATAATCGTGGTATTGCTCTAATTTATGCACTTGTTGCTCTCATTTTGGCAACCTATATCATTGCCTATCTTATGCCGATCTATGCACTGCGTTCTGTTAAAGCAAAAAGAGTGATCAAGAGCTACGCCACTCAAGGGCAGACACTTAAACTTTCATATGTACTTTCACATGAATACTTTTTCTCGCGTTATATGGTTATGCTGCAGGATACTCTCCCATTTAAGAAACCTAGTGAGAATAGTTTTTTAGTGCCTGTCTTGAAAAATAATACCTCTATGGAGCATGAGCTTATATGTGAAATTCGGGGAGAGCATCAACTCGGCCCTATTATTTTGGAGTCAGGCTTCCCACTGGGAATCAATAGCTCACAAATCACCCTGGAACATACCCATGATAAGATTTTAGTTTATCCTCAATACTTTACAATTAAAAATATCCCTTTAAGTGCAAATTTGAAAAATCCACATCAAGGCGACTATCCTATAGAGAAAACCTCTGGGATAGATGAGTTTATAGGTGTAAGAGAGTACCGTTATGGTGACCCAATCAAGCATATACACTGGGCAAGCTCAGCAAAAGCTGGTGAGCTTATCGTTAAAGAGTTTAATGATATAAATGAGGTTTCTATGAGTATAGTTTTGGATCTTCATAAAGATAAAAATTTTGGGAAAGAACAACACACTACCCTAGAGTATGCTGTGAAAATTGCCACCTCTTTGGCTATTTACGCACTTGAGCACAACATTTCACTCAATATTTACGCACAAGGAAGAAGAAGCGTAAACCTGCAAAATCTAAAAACAAAAGAGCATACAAAGAAGGTATTGGAATCCTTAGCCCGTGTAAAATCAGATGGTATAGAAAATTATGAACATGTAGTGGGTGCACTGTCTCACTCACTAGGCAATTCTACTTTGGTTCTCTTTCAAAATAATGAAAAATTAGACAACATGGTCTCACATCTGGAACAAAAAGGCTACAATATATTTTTGTTTAATTTTAAGACTTACTCATTTTCGCAGGCACCTACCCCTAACAGTGTCAAACACTATCATCATAAAAATACCCATTATTATGAGATTTTAAATGGAGCAAATCTTGAGGAGATGTTTTCGTGAATCAATTACATAAGAATGTATTTATCTCACTCTTTTTTGTTCAAAGTTCAGCCATTATTGCAAGTCTTGGTTTTGTTCATGCTGTCATCTATATAGTTGCTATTCTGTTCTCACTTTACTATGCCTACACACATTTAGATCAAAAAGAAAACAGTGAAACACTTAAAAATGCTATCTTGGGTTTTGGGCTTATTCTCTTTTTGCCTCAGCTGTTTATGGGGTCACTCTTTACCGCCTTGCTCTCTTTGCTCTCATGGCTTTTTGTTGCCATTAACACCTCTTTAAAAACACGAAGAGACCTTTATTTTTTAATGGTGGGCACTTTTGTTCTTATCCTCTATGCTACGGCAACGCAAAGGCAGAGCAGCATCTTGTTATACCTTAGTATTTATACGATTTCTAGCATGCTATTGTTGGTGCATAACTACTTTAATACTCTTCTTGAGCGCTCACAAATAAAGAGTCTCAGCGAAGCAAAAATGGCAACCATATATCTTAGTGTGCTCATTACGATTGTTGCTAGTTTTATCTACCTTTTAGTACCACGCCCTGAACCAATGCACATAGGTTTTTTGCCCGCAGGAGGAAATAAGTATTATAAAAATAAAGCATGGAAAAAAGAGGCCATAAACCAAAAAGGAGAGGCACCCGAGCAAAATAAGCAAGAAAGACAAAAAGAATCTCCACGAGAAAAAGATGAAAACGCTACAAATCGAGCAAATCCAGAGAATAGCCATCCTTTAGAGCCACCAATACCCCAGAAGTCTCTTGAAAACAGTTTGGTGTTTTATATGCAGGGTCCACAGCCGCAGTACTTGAGAGGAAAGGTTTTTGACTACTTTGATGGCAAGCAATGGATTCAAAAAGATACAAAACTAGAAAAATTGCTTCTGAAAAATCAAGAAATTAGCTTTACTGATACCCACAAAAATAGTAAAAAATATACCATTACCATAGAAGCAGCACCAAACAGAACAAAGCTGATCTATGTGCCCAGTAATATTAGCACACTCTATTTTCCGGGAAATGTTATTGCAAGAGATAGCATGGGTGTACTTTATGCCCCACTTGATTTGAAGCAAAAGAGTTTTTATTCTGTTGATATTGAACCTGTGTGGATAGCCAATCATCCAAAACTTCGCTTTGGTCCACTATATGACAAAATGGCGTATCTCCAATTACCAAATAATTTCTCAGAAAAAATTCAGAAGTTAGCACAAGAGATAGCCAAAAGTGGGAATGATTTTGAAAAAAGTACTGCTATTGAAAAGTATCTCCGTAATAATTTCAGTTATAGCCTGGAGACAGTGTTTAGCTCAAAAAGTGAAGATGCCTTAGAAAACTTCCTCTTTCATACCCATTATGGACACTGTGAATACTTCGCATCATCTATGGTTTTGATGTTGCGTTCTATCCATATTCCCGCACGCTTAGTCAATGGATACAATGCCACAACATATAACCCTATTACAGGTTTTTACGAGATATATAGGCTTGATGCACATGCTTGGGTTGAAGCTTACATTGAAGGGGAAGGTTGGGTAAGTTTTGAGCCGACAAGTGCGTATGCCTTGCCGCAGAAAAAAGACAAAACAAAAAATACTTCCCAAGAGCTTGAATCATATCTAAATATACTCAAGCAGATGGAGAAGTATCAACAATACCGTGGAATTTTTGAAGAGATGTACTCCTACGGACTCCTTGCTTTTGAAACAGTCAATAAAATGATATTTACTATAGGTGAACTTATGGTAACGGGGGTCAATTTACTTATATTCTTTTTTATACATATTGGTATTTATTTGTTACTTTTAGCTTTGGCGATCTTCTACTTATGGCATAGATATAGTGCCGTCTTTTATCAACGAATTGCTGTCAAGGAGATCTCCTCTTGTCAAAATATAGAGCAGTATCGAACGATACATATGAGCTTACAAAAACTATTTGTACATTATGAAAGTGAATTGAAAACAGGAGAAACACCTTTGGAGTATGCAAAGCGACTCTCATTAGAGTATCCAGAGTTTAAAAATGTTATCAAGGAGTTTTACACTCGGGTTGATCAAAAAAGTTATCAAGGGCACATTCAAGATATGGATATACAAAAAATTAAAACTTTAGCCTTCGAATTGAGTAAAATTAAAAAAGAGCCTCAGCCTTTTATTGAAAGATTTAGGGGGTTGTTGTAGACTTAGGGTCAAAGGCTTAGATAATAATCTACCATCAATAAAGAAAAGGAAGCTCGAATAGCCAACAAGAGGAGAACCAAAAGTGCAAACCCAAGAAAGGCATTACGCACTAATGCGCATTGGGTCGTATCTCGCACTGATCCTTTTTGCACTTGACCACAGCATTGAGAAAGAGCACGCGCTTGGCAGTCTCCTCATCTAGGCTATCGTAGGCATCAGAGGAGAGGATACCGGTGTTGCAGTAGAGGAGTGTGAGTTTGTCTTTGGGGAACTTTGAGGTGTCGATCACGCCATTATCTGCATCCCAGATGATAGAGTCTGCTCCGGGGAGGTGTCCCTCATGGTAGTCGCTGGTTTTGCGTACATCTACCAGATGCAGTGCTGGAGGTAGTGTGCCGTTTTTGAACTGCTTTGCGAACCAGACAGGATCGATCATCCCCTCTTCGCTTCCGAGGTGGACAGTGACTCCTTGGATGGTGACTGCTGAGCTGGTGGATTTGCGCCCCTCTTGACAGTACCTGTCTGAGAGCATGACCTCTTGCCCTTTTTCGCTCCATTCGGGGAAACCTCCACGATAGACCATGACATGGTTGTAGCCTTCTGCCGTAATGAGTTTTGCCAATTTGGAGGATTTGCCACATTTGATACCTCCACAGAATAGCACCAGCTTGCTGCTCTTTTTGACAGGAAGTAGGCGCTTGAGCCTACGAAAACGCTGGAGGGGCATATTGAGTGCGCCGAGTATGGTGCCTTTTTTGTAAAATTTCATCTCTCTGGCGTCGATGAAGAGACCGGAGCCTGCATTATAGATACGCTTGGCTTGGGTGAAATCAATCTCAGTGATACTGTTTTGCGCCCAGAGGGAGAGCGTCCAGAGCAGAAGAATGATAAGTATCTTTTTCATGGCTTATCCTAGTAGAGTTAGTGAGATTATACCACACTTGAGTGCCGGGAAAGTGCTTATTTAGTTAGTGGGGTAATAAACACTCAGGCATATCGACCCAGATATCCCGTGTGATCGTATCACCTGTTGTATCGAGGACAGTGATCGTATGTGCACCTTGACCAAAAGAGAGATTGGCATGAGAGTCTGTGATCTTGGCAGGGACTCCGTCAATATACCAGTAGTAGGGAGGTTTGCCTTGTATGAGGGAGACCTCGACGATCACATCATGGCAGCCGGCACTGCGGTATCTGCTGCCCTCTTTGGGGTAGAGCAGTTGTAGTGGCGTATGTGCTTTTCGGGTCTGCGTATCAAAATATTTCAGCCCTTTGGGTACCTGATTGCCGAGATAGTGGCTGTCCCATTGCCAGTTTTTCATGGGATGCAGTGCCTGGATCATCTCCATGATCTCAAACGCCATGGGGGCAGCCACCTCTCTGCCTGATTGTTTGATTTGAGGAGCATTGTTGGGTCTGCCTACCCATACGACCACAGTGTACTCTGGTGTGTAGGCGGCTGTCCAGAGGTCTCGATACCCATAGCTGGTACCTGTCTTGTAGGCGATCTTGTAGGCACTGTTCCTGTGTCCTTTGGGAGGAGTGACAGCTCTAAGTATCGCTGTGGTCATTTGAGATGCCTGCCTGCTGAGAAGGGGAAGGTTCGTGCTGTGGCTTGGCTCTTTTGGGAGGTAGTGTAGCTGGGGTGCACTGCCTCCGTTTGCCAGTGCTGTATAGAGCTGTGCCACCTGCCAAAGGCTCACCCCCATGCCTCCCAATGCGATAGGGAGTGTGGCCTGTTTTTTAGGGATCTGTATCTTGCCAGTGAGGGTGATGATCCTCTCGACAAATGCCTGTGCACCTAGCTTTTGCAATACTTTGACTGCAGGGATATTGAGGGAGTGTTGTAGGGCATAGGTGATGCTCACCTCTCCGGTGTACTCTCTGGAGTAGTTGTGTGGCAGATAGTCGCCAAATCGGGTCTCTCTATCCATGATCAGGGTGTTGGGATGGATCAGGTGCTTTTCAAAGCCCAGCCCATAGATAAAAGGCTTCAGAACAGAGCCCGGTGATCTGGGTACGGGGATCATGTCTACATAGCCAGCTACCTTGGGGCTGAACATATCATGAGAGCCTAGATAGGCGAGGATGGAGGCGGTATGGTTTTGGATGACCAGAGAAGCCAGTGTTGTTCCCTTTGGGAGTCTGCCGCCCTGTTGTGCTGCCCACTTCTCCAGCTGTTGTTGGAGTGTGGTATCGAGGGTGGTCTGGATCGTCACCTTGTCTGATCTGTGGAGGAGTCTCTGGCTGAGATGGGGTGTATATCTGGGAAAAGAGAAGCGTTGAGCTGCGATAGGGGACTCTGTCGCTTTGGCATAGAGAGAAGAGGTGAGAATCCCTGCCTCCTCAGCGATCTTGAGTACTTTGTCTCTGGCGCGCTTGCTCTGCTCTGGATGGCGATCGGGTCTGTTGTGTTCGGGGGACTGTGGCAAGGAGACCAGTGTGGCAGCCTCTGAGATACTGAGTGCATAGGGAAGCTTGCCAAAGTATCGCATGCTGGCACCTACGACCCCTTCTACATTACCTCCATAGGGTGCAAGGGTGAGATAGGCTTGGAGGATCTCCCCTTTGGTATAGGTGGATTCCAGCTGAAAGGCACGGAGGATCTCGATGATCTTCGATCGGACGGTGCGGGGCTTGGGTTCGAGCAGGCGTGCCAGCTGCATTGTGATCGTAGAGCCGCCCGAAGTGATGCGCCCCTGCTTGATCAACTGCCAGATCGCCCGTCCCATCGCCAGAGGGTCTAGGCCGTAATGATCCCAGAAACGCTTGTCCTCAAAGCGTAACAGCATCTGCAGATAGAGTGGATCGAGTTTGTTGATCTCCACCGGGAATCGCCATTTCTGTGTAGGATTGGTGGTGGCATAGAGCCACCGTCCCTGAGGGTCTGTGATGGTACGTGAGGTCTGTTGCGCAGGGGTGAGTGTGAGTGGATAGTACTGGTTCATGAGTAGGACAAACAGAGCTAAGGCCATCAGAGACAGCAGTATCCACTTTCCAAGTCTCCAGCCAAGCCAGTAGAGATACTTTGTTGCCTTCTGCCCCATCTACTTTTGTCTCTCGACCTTCAGTATGGTTTGGATATTGGCGCGCTCCAGATCACTCATTCTCTGGTCGATAATCTCACTGGCAGTGATCTCTGTAGGGTGGTACCATGGCATCTCGCTGTAGATGCGGGTCAACTCCTGCTCTTTAAAGCGCAGACCATAACGGGCGATTAGGCTGTTGCGGAGGATTCTGAGTTCTCTTTTGCTGTATCTGCGTAGATAGTGTGCATCCAGTTGTTTGATCTTGGCCCGGTAGAAGTCTGCCAATACCAGTCCACCGCAGCGTTGCTTCTCTTCAGCCAGAAGTGCTTGGACATTTTTTTTCTGTAATGCTGTGAGTTTGGCATAGATACTGCTGGACTTGCTACTGGTTGGTTTGTACCAATCAAAGGCAGAAAAGCGTTTGTGCAGTGCAGGGTTGCTCTTCTCAAAATCCAACCCAGCCTGTGCAAAAATACCGTTTCGCAGGTAGTTTAGCTGTACGATACTGCATCGGTTGAGTGTACCGACAGGATGGGTATAGAGCCTGGTATAATCATCTGTATGGAGTATATCTGGCTGTTGTGCAAGGGGAGCTTTCTCTATAGGAGTCGTCTGTTTTGTCTGGATCTCCTGAGGGAGCTTGATGACAAGCTTCTCTTTGGCAAAGGGACTAAATGCCCGATATCGAGGCTGATACATCGCTTCGATCTTGGCAGGGGGGAGGGTAAAGGTGCCCAAGGTGACAGCCCTGACCACATAGACAGCCGTAAAGCTACTGTTGTCATCGATACGCAGTGCCGTTTCGAAGCGGTCATTGCGGTACTCGGTATGGAGGGTGGCACTTTTTTTGCCCAGCCATTTCAGTCCGTCACTGGCATCGATCCCGCTCAGTGTCGGATTTTCTATCTCAAATCCGGCTGGGAGCCAGTCGGTGATGAGTGGGTGCTCTATGGAACGCTCCTGTATGACACCTTTGAGTACGACCACAATCCTGCTGTTGCGTGCAACCTGAGAGAGATTGATGGGCTGACCCTTCAGCGTGTAGAACTGTTTTTGGATGGAGAATCCTTGGTTCTCCTGTGCTGTATAGTGCGCAGGGTTGGGTGTGGCGATAAAGCTCAGGTCATACCAGAGTGCTGTGGTGCCCTGGTTGGTGATCTTGGGTAGAGTAGAGAGTGTATCTGCCTTGGTGGCAAATGGTTTCTCTCCTTGGTAGAGGGAGCCGTCTATGTTGAGTTTGAGCTTGCTTTTGTGGATACCCAGTGCCATTTGGGCACGCAGGAGTATACTCATCTCCTGTGTACTGAGGTATTTTCTCTTTTTGAAGTTCAGCGCAAGGTTGGCAAAGAGTGTCTGTGCATCATGTTTCAGTCCGGACTCTTTGAGAAGCAGTACCAGTGCGGCCTTATTTCGTAAGGCACCTCCATAGTTGAGGTAACTACTCTCTCCGAGTGCTTGCTTGGCTCTCTCGAAAAGTACTCTGGCCTGTTGGGTCTCGCCCAGAGAGGAGAGTGCTGCCCCCAGCTGCCCCCATGCCTGCGCTGAGCGTATCAGGCTTTTTTGGTTTGTTGCATGGTAGTGTATCTCGGACAGGAGGATACGGTTGTTGCGTGCCAGAAGATAGAGGGCATAGGCGTCTGCCTCCTGCTTGGCACGCTGGTTGCTCCAGCGATCTAGATGCTGCTCCAGCCAGGCAAGTCCCTGATTGATATTTTTTTGCGGGACACTGTAGCCCTTGGCTTTGGCACGGGTTAGCAGATCGAGGGCATAGGCTGTGACCCAGGGGTCGACCTGACTGTTGCTCCAGAGCCCAAATCCCCCATTGATCCTCTGTATGGTGGTCAGTCTGTCGATGGCACGCTGAAGGAGTGCTTTTCTTTCAGGGGTTTGGCTCTCTAGCCATGGGAAGGCACGACTGGTGGTCTGCTCTGCACACCGACCCTGATAGTCGATCAGCTCTTGTGTGAGTGAATCTGTGGGCAGCAGGGGTGTGCCGGAGAGTGTGAGTCTGACTCTGCGAACTGTTTTCCATTGTGAGGGGTCAGAGATGTGGCTTGGCTCTAGCGGCATGTTGCCATCCAGTGTGCCCAGTTTTCTGAGATAGGTCGAGGGATAGGCATCCTTGATCCCGATCTTCCAGCTTCGCCTGCTGACTTGCTTTCTTTTATGAAACACTTCGAGGCTGATCTCTCCCTCTTTGCTTCCTGTGGCATGGAGATCCAAAGTGCGCAGGAAGGATTGAGACTTGTTCCCCTCTACCGTATAGTGTATCTCCTGAGGAGAGATGGCTACACCGCCTTTGGTACGTAGTTTGAGAAGATAGCTGCCAGGGGTGACAGTTGCATCAAAGCTGCTCCTGAGGGTGATTTTGCTCTGGTCTCCTTTGGTGAGAAATCGAGGCATATAGAGTTCGGTAGAGATGGGGTCTTTGACAAGCACTTCTGCAGTATGGCTGCCTACAGCATCTGCACGCCACGCCACAGCTGTCAGCACAAGTGTCCCCTGAAAGCCCTCAGGGATATCCATTGTGACGGTAGCCTTTCCCTGCTTGTCAAAGGTTATGACATCGCTCAGCAGGGCTACCACTTTTCGCTTGTTGGAGACCACACTGTCTGTGAGTGCCGCAGCCAGGTCATCATCTCCCGCACCGACATCAAACTCAGCATGTGCGCCTATGGCTTTGATAAGATCTGCGTAGACATCTCTGATCTCGATGCCCAGCATCTTTTGCCCGTAGAAGTATGTAGCAGGATCAGGGTCTGTATAGTGTGTCAGTTGCAAAATGCCTTTATCCACAGCAGATAGCGTAAGATAGGTTTGCTTGGTTGCAGCATTTGCGGCAGTGACCTCTACGGTGAGTGTGTCAGAGGCAGTGATGCGCGTAGGATGATTCAGTGTGAGTTGGATGATTTTTTGTGGATCCTCAATGGCAATATGTGCGACACCGATAGCCCGTGTGGCCCCCAATGTCTTGCTCTGTGCCCTGAATGCAGATGCCAGAAGATAGAGGCTGCTTCCCCAGGATGCTTTGGTCTCGAAAGTCAGTGTTACAGGGGTATCTTCTGTAGCCATGATCTCTTTGGTCTCCAGGATACGATGATTGGCAAGTGAGACCATGAGAGGGCCGCTAAATTTAGGGGTGATATGGACCTTGATCTTCTCTCCTGGGAGATAGCGTTGTTTGTCGATCGCGACAGGCAGTCTATCGGGAGACGCACGGCTGATACTCTTCTCATACCCACTGGTAAAGCGATAGCTACTGATGATACCATTATCAGTTTCTACTTCGATGCGATAGCTTCCCCAACCCAGCTTCTCAGTAGTGAGCGAGACAGGGTAATCTGCTGTCTGTACTGTGCCTTTGCTAATCTCTTCTGCGTCACTGTATGTTTTGTAATACTCCCAGTCTCCATCACTGCCCGAACGCCAGTTCCAATAAACCTCTTCGGCGATAATCCGGTACTGTAGTGTCTGTGCTGCAGGCTTGCCGTCTTTGAGGTAAAGTAGAGAGAAGGTTGGCTTGGCATCTTTATCGATAGCGCGATGATCAAAGTGTGCTTTGATGCCGATATAAGCAGGCTTGTCTGCATAGAAGAGGTCTAGGGTTTTCTGTACGGGTCTCCCCCCTGGTTCGCTGACAGAGAGTGTGACATGTGCTGCGACGGGAAGAGAAGTTTTTGTGGTTTGTTTGAGTATAAAAGGGATGCTGAGATTGCCTTCTCCCCCTCCGGTAAACTGCTGCTCTCCCAGAGATTGATTGCTGAAGTGCTCCCCTACTTTGCCAAAATGGTATTGTGTGTAGTGTTTGAAGGGTTGGGTACTGGCATGGAGGATGGTGCTGACCTCTACTTTGGCATGAGGCAGTATTTCGCCTGTGAGATAGTGAACGGTTCCTTTTAGCATTGTTTTGGTGTTAGGTTTGAGCATCTGAGGTGGCTGCTGTAGTGTCAGGGATATTTTTGGTGGCACAAAATCTTCAATCAAAAAAGAGAGTTCACCTATGGCTCTCTTCTCTCCTGCATGGAGAGAGATCTTCCACTTGCCTGTACTTGCCGAGGAGGAGATATCGAAATCTCCTTGTGCATGTCCTGTATTATCTGTGGTAAGTAGTCTGGAGGTGATCTCCACTCCTCTAGAGTCATAGAGTTTGGCAGAGAGTTTTAGGTTCTTGGCAGCTCCTCCTTCTAGGGTACGCACCAGCAGATGAAAAGGCACCTCTTCTCCTGGACGAAAGATACCTCTGGTGCTGTAAAGCCAGGCATCATAGCTATCAGGCACTTCCCGTCCTGCTACTCCTCTGTCTGAGAGCGTGTGGGCAGGGCGAGAGAGATCCAGTACCGTAAAGTCCCCCGCCTCACCATAGGCATAGATCGCTTTGGGGCTGAGCCCTCGCTTCCCTCCCAGCAAAGATTTTGGGAAATGTGCATATCCGTCTTTGGTCACAACACTTCCAAGCAGTTCATTATTTTTTGCTACTAGCTCAAGCTTTACATGGTTGTACTTTTGTGCATTAGAGAGATGCTTGCTGTACACATGTAGCCCCTGTTTCCCCTCTAGGGTAAAGAGCCCGATATCAGAGATCATAAACCACTGTGTCACGACAGCATACGCGTCCTCCTCTCCCTCTTTATCGATGGGAGTAGCTGCCAAGATATAGACACCGGGCTTCCTCTCTTTGAGGTATTTTCCTACAGGAATAGCGGTAGTTTTGGCATGGTTCTTCTCTGTGGAGAGTGAGAGTCTTTTTTTCCACAATAGATACCCGTCTTCTGCTTTGATTTGCTCCAAAGTATAGCTGGAAAGTGTACGGAAGAGTCCATACCTGTTGATATTACCTATGAGGTTGTCTCTGTTGATGCGGTAGAGGGTGACAGCGAACTTGTTAATATTGGTGCTCTCTATGGGGAGACTGATTTCCCCTTTGGCAGGAAGGATATACCCACCATCTTTAAAATGAAGTGAAGGGCTATAGTCTATGGTTTTTTGAGTAAATTGATAGCTTTTATCTAGTTCTATTTTACCTAAAGGAATCTTTTGATGTATGGTAAAGGTATAGTCTGTTTGCGGCTTAAGCCCGGTCAGACAGATCTCATCATACGAGAGAGTGACACCAAAATAATCGGCGGGTGAAAGCTTGATATAAGGCTTGGCAGCCAAACCATCAGTGGCTGAAAAGTAGCGATCCACCTCTGCACAGAGAGAAGTACTGGTCTGTGTGCTTCTCGGGATAATTTTCTTGATTTGCAAAGGTTTGCTGGTGCCAGCAGCAAGAAGCAGTGGTATCAGTAAAACAAGGAGAAACACAGAGGATATCTGTCGGGTTTTCATAGTAGACTCCTTTGGGTGAGTATACTATGATTATAGCGTAGTTTTGTGTGAAAATGATGTCACTTGGGGTAAATGATACTAACCTTTACTCCCTGGCTTGATTGCTTTTGTTGCTCCCCCTTTGCAAAGAGGACATGCTTCTGGTGCATACATTTCAAAAGTGAAATCATCCAGTGCAAATAGAGGAATTCTCTCAGGCAGCGCACACTCAGGTTTGGCATCATTAGCTCCTCCTGCCCTCTTGCAGAATCCCCGGTTTGCCAGAGAGGCAAAGGCAACCACCTCTCCCCCTAGAGCTTCTATGGCTTTGGCGGCTTTGAGTGCAGAACCACCTGTGGTAACGATATCTTCACAGATGATGATTTTCTCACCTGGCGTGATCTCAAATCCACGGCGAAGCGCCATGCCTCCCTCTTTTTTTTCTACAAAGATTGACCGCACTTCCAGCGATCTGGCAAGTTCATAGCCTGCCAATACACCACCCAGCGCAGGGGCACATACTGTATCGACTTGGATGCCAGCGTTGCGGATCATAGTTGCTAATGCATCTGTCAATAAAGCAGCTTTTTTGGGGTATTCTAGTACCTTGGCACTCTGTAGGTACCTACCAGAGTGGTTGCCGCTGGCGAGTAGAAAATGTCCATCAAGTAATGCCTCTGCCTCTCGGTATATCTCCTCTAAGTTCATCGCTTAGACTTTCAGGATATCTGCTTCTTTGGCAGCAAGGGTCTCATCAATTTTTGCGACAAAACTGTCTGTCAGTTTCTGCACCTGATCCAGCCCTTTTTTTAGCTCATCTTCACTGATCTCTTTGTCTTTCTCTAGTTTTTTGACTTTGTCATTGGCATCTTTTCTGATATTTCGGACAGCCACTTTTGCTTTTTCGCTCATGGCCTTTGCCTGCTTGACGATTTCGTGTCTCTGCTCGACAGTCATAGGAGGGAAGAAAAGCTTGATAAAGTCTCCGTCATTGTTAGGGTTAACTCCGATATTGGCCTCTTGTATGGCTTTTTCTATGGTTCCTAGCAGACTCTTTTCCCAAGGCGTGATAGAGATAGTTGTGGCATCCTGCGCGATGACATTTCCCACTTGGTTGATTGGCGTAGGTGTACCATAATAGTCTACTTTGACATGGTCTACCACAGCAGTGGTCACTTTGCCGGTTCTCAATGTTGAGAACTCACGCTTCATCGCCTCTATGCTTTTTTCCATATGTTCTGTTGTGTCACTATAAATTGCGTCAAGCATTATGCTTCCTTTAGAAATATTTTCAATTATTTTACTCTATTTTTGCTATGTTTTGGTTTTTCTGTGGAGAATCCACCATACCATCTGTTTGGCAGGGCGGGGAAAGTATGTTTGGGGATAGCTATTTTTGTGTAGCAGGTGCTGCTGGCGCTACAGGTGCCGCTGGTGCTGGCGCAGCTTTCTTTTCGGCTGTTGCAGGCACAGCGGGCTTGCTAGTGGTGGCTAGATCTACCACAGAAGCACTGTTCTCTTTTGAGTAAAAATACCCCAAAGCGAGCGTGTTAATCACAAAAAGAAGTGCAAGCGTAAAAGTAAACTTGGATAAGAACCCAGTAGGACCCTTGGCGCCAAAGAGTGATTCGTTACTTCCACTATAGGCACCCAGTCCAATGCTTGAACTCTTTTGTAGCAGGATGGCAATAGTAATCACTATAGCCAAAATAATCTGAACGATCATAAGTGTTGATGTCATGGTATTCCTCTGTTATTTCAATAAAAGTGAGCGATTATATCGAAATAACATTGAAAAGGCGATAAATCTAGTCGTCCCCGCCAAAAATGCCTAGCAGGCTTAGCAGAGAGGTAAACATATTGAGGAAGTCAAGGTACAAAGAGACGGCAGCATCTACTGGAGAATCATAGGCACCATTGGCAATATTTTGCGTGTCATAGATCGTAAAGAGGCCAAAGAGTAGCAGGATACCGGCACTCATAATAACATGCATGAGTGGGCTATGTAGTACAAAGGCATTGATCGGTGAAGCGACGATGACAACAATCAGCGTAATAAAGAGAGGCTTTCCCCAGCTTGAGAAATCAGTCTTGCTGTTGATGGCAAAGAGGCTAAGTGCACCAAAAAGGACAGCAGTCATCAAAAATGCAGTACCGATTGTGCCTCCACTCCCCATACCAATAAGCCGAGCCATCAGAGGAACAAGTGAAACACCTGTTACGAATGTAAACACAAAAAGAGCTGCAAGATTGAGCCCTGGTTTGTTTCTGGTCATGCCTAAGCCAATAAAGAGCATAAAGAGCTCAAATCCAAAAATAAGCCATCTGTATTGCATGACTGTCTCTGCATAGGGAAGTGTGACAAAAGCACCAGCAGCAGCTGCCACCATACTGGCAGCAAGCAGCTGATAAGTTTTTTTCATGAAAGCAGCCGAGGAGCTTACCTTGACCTCTGCATAGGTTCCGTCAACCGTTCTTGTATAGTCTCTGTCATATAAAGCCATTATTGTTTCCTTGGAAGTTATTTTATGGGGTAGTATAGTCAAATAAGATTAATATAGTTTTTATTCAAAAAAGACCTACTGAAATCAGGACATTTTCTCTAACTATATTATATATAAAGCATTGTCAAAGTGTGAAAAAAGATTTTCTTCCACAAATTTCACATTTCTCCTAAAAAACCCTTGACAAAACAAAACTTTGCCGCTATAATACGCGTCCACAAACACAGAGACCTTGTCTAAGTGAGACAAGAGAGTGAATGTGAAACGAAAGTTTATGATCTTTGACAACCGAATATAAGTTAAACAATCAACCGTCTATTTGGGTTTTGATTTTACTAATTTGTTCGTAACAAATTAGATAGATGAAACTTAGAATAGATATTTTAAGTGATTCTGACAAATGGTTCAAACCATTTCATTTTTTAATGGAGAGTTTGATCCTGGCTCAGAGTGAACGCTGGCGGCGTGCTTAACACATGCAAGTCGAACGAGAACGGCCCTAGCTTGCTAGGGTGTCAGCTAAGTGGCGCACGGGTGAGTAATGTATAGTTGATCTGCCCCTTGGAGAGGGATAGCCATTGGAAACGATGATTAATACCTCATACTCCTGATACTGTAGTGGTATCAGGGAAACGTCTTTTCGCCAAGGGATGAGACTATATGGCATCAGGTAGTTGGTGGGGTAATGGCCCACCAAGCCAATGACGCCTAGCTGGTCTGAGAGGATGATCAGCCACACTGGTACTGAGACACGGACCAGACTCCTACGGGAGGCAGCAGTGGGGAATATTGCACAATGGAGGAAACTCTGATGCAGCAACGCCGCGTGGAGGATGACGCATTTCGGTGTGTAAACTCCTTTTATAGGGGAAGATAATGACG
>JALVVQ010000034.1 GCA_027023325.1 Campylobacteraceae bacterium
GTGCCATCAGAACTGGAAGCAGAAAGCATTGATCTGCCAGACAGCATCACCAAGCTGGCAGAGGCAGTCCGTACCTGCCACCTCTGTGAACTCAGCAAGAGCAGGCAGAAAACCGTCTTTGGTGAGGGAAATGAAAATGCAAATATTCTCTTCGTCGGTGAAGGACCTGGTGATACGGAAGACAGTACGGGCAGGCCTTTTGTCGGTCGTGCAGGAGAGGTGCTGACAAAAATGATCGAAAATGTCCTGCATCTGCCACGAACAGAGGTCTATATCACCAATATCGTCAAGTGCAGACCACCAGGTAACCGTGTACCCACAGAGGCAGAAGCCCTCTCCTGTCGCCCTTTTCTACAGAAGCAGATCGCACTGATCAAACCTCGCATCATTGTAAGCCTCGGTGCCACAGCCTACCACTACCTCACCAATGACAACAGCCCTATCAGCAGAGTGAGAGGCACCATCATACAGGGTGATGGCTACCAGATCATCCCTACCTTTCACCCTAGCTACCTCTTGCGCAACCCCTCTGCCAAAAAAGAGGCATTCGCCGACCTTCTGAAAGTCAAAGCACTGCTGTAGGAGCCTGATAGTCTCCTAGAAATCTGAAGGATTTCCCCGAAAATCTTTCTTGCCTACCTCCATATTGCTGATCCATGTCTTGTTCTCTTCTGTCGAAATGAGCGAAAAGATCACGGGTAGCGCAGGTTTTCCTTCGAAGACAAATGTACCTCGCAGTGTATAGTTGCCCTCCTCACCGCGCCACTCCTCCCAGGAGAGCTCCTTGACCTCAGTCAGATTTTGCTCTTTGATAAGTCTCTCTAGCATTTCGATCGAAACGACTTCCTGTAGGTGTCTCTCCAGAAGTGCCTGTGCAGCGAAACTCTTGTGCTGCTTGAGCAATCCAGCAAACTCTGCGGCCTTCTCTTTGTAGGGTGCCACATCCATCACCGCTTTGACTTGAAAGCCAGCATAGACCAGCAGACCAGCAATGATAATCTTATAGCCCGGCTTCATGTGTCTCTTCTTTTTGGCTTAGCAGAAGCATGAGAATAGTCACGATAGGCAGACTCAGTCCCAAGAGGTAGCTAGGTACATCAAGCAGTCGATGGCTACTCAGATAGAAGAAGCCAACAAAAAGAAGTAGATAAGCACCCAGTCTCACAAAAGAAAGAGATGCCTTGGAGTCCTTGAGTGTCTGCATCAATGGCCTACGATGCTGTTTCATGCGACGCTTCTCCTCTGTGATAGCCTGTCTGACATCTTCTATTTCCTCCATCGCTTCATCTTCTTCATAAAGTGCATAGGGATCCTCGATCTTTTCGAGTACACCTCTCTGCTCTTCTGGTATGACACCACCATCAGAGAGCCTGCGATTGACCATCTGGCGATAACTGAGCATAGAAGCCCCAAGTATGAGAGTGGTGTTGACAAAGGCTATCTGGGTATTGATCAACCACTCCGGTCTACCCCATATCCAAGCGACAGAGACCATCATTATATCTGCGCCCATGAGCCCTATTAGTATCCTGATCATCTAGTACCTATCATCCTCGTCGTCGTCCTCATCAAAGCTTCGCTGCTTGTACCGTGGATCATTAGCAAGCTCATCAAGCGAGGCCTTCTGTTTGGCATAGGCTTTGTAGACATTGAGGATCGCAGCAGCCACCCCCCAAAACACCCCTAGCCAAAAGAGCCAACCATACCCGAACCAACTCCGAAGTAAAATGCCCAACCCTACGCCAAGCAGTACAGCTACGACGATAGAGATACCCAAACTAAGCCCATCGGCCGCCTCGACAACCTTTTTCATTTTTGAATCATTTTCGTTCACTGTTTCTCCTTTACAATTCACTATCTGTTTTACCATTGAAGCCTCTACATTATTACAGACAGAGGTTTCACTCGATGGCGACAAAGGAGCACTCAACCCATGAAATGGGCGCTTGCGTTTGCGACTGCCAGAGCTATCGAGTGAAACCAGAAATTTTCGGAGGACTCTATCATTCCGCTAAATATATCTAGAGTGTATCCGCTACAACTCTCATGGATTCATAGGCAGCCGTGATTGCTGCATCTATCATCGCCTCTGTCGTAGCCACAGAGATAAACCCTGTCTCGTAGGCAGAACATGCCAGATAGATGCCACGACTCAGCATCTCTCGGTGAAAGATACCAAATGCCTGCTCATTGTTCTGCTGTGCATCATCAAAATCCTTGACCGACTTGTCACTGAAAAAGAAGCCAAACATGCTCCCTCTGACATCTGTCACAAAAGGGATCTCTTCGGCATTTGCCGCTGCCTGGAAGCCCTCGGTCAGTCTCTTGGCTTTGGCTGCAAGCTCTATATAGGCAGAGGGGTTGGATTTGAGCTTTTTGAGGCTTGCCAGTCCTGCCGCCATCGCCACCGGGTTGCCGCTCAGTGTCCCTGCTTGATACACGGGGCCTTCTGGAGAGAGGTGAGACATGATAGCCGTATTGGAAGCGAAGGCACCCACAGGCATACCGCCACCGATCACCTTACCAAAGGTGACGATATCAGGCTTGACTGCTGTGATCCCCTGTGCTCCCTTGAGAGAAGCCCTAAACCCGCTCATCACCTCATCAAAGATCAGCAGTGTGCCATGCATATCACAAAGCGTGCGTAGTGCCACGAGAAATTCCTCCTCTGCGGGCACCAAACCCATATTGCCTGCGATTGGCTCGATAATCACACAGGCGATATCTTCACTGTCTCTGAAGCAGGCGGTTACACTCTCGATGTCATTATAGGTCGCCAGCAGGGTATGCTTGGTCAGATCTGCCGGTACCCCTGGACTGCTAGGCGCACCAAAGGTCACTGCACCCGATCCTGCCTGCACCAGCAGCGAATCACTGTGTCCGTGGTAGCAGCCTTTGAATTTGATGATATTGTCTCTGCCTGTCACTCCACGCGCCAGTCTGATCGCTGACATGACCGCCTCGGTACCAGAGCTGACGAAGCGCACCTTGTCGATCCCGTCAAACAGTGAGACGATCTCACCGGCAAGCTGGGTCTCCAGCTCAGTCGGCGCACCAAAACTGAGGCCTTTTTTGGCTGTCTCTATCACAGCCTTTTCGACATCCTTGTCCGCATGCCCAAAGATCAACGGCCCCCAGCTCTGCACAAAATCCACATAACGGTTGCCGTCAATATCAAAGAGATAGCCCCCCTCACCTCTCTCCATAAACGGAGGTGTGCCCCCCACACTACCAAACGCTCTGACCGGAGAGTCCACCCCTCCGGGTATCACCTTGTTTGCTGCTTCAAATGCCTCGATACTTTTGTCGTATGCCATACACATTTCCTTAGAATAAAGTAGAAGATTATAGCGTTTTCTCTGTTTAGCCTGAGTAAATTTTTATAAAATACTCTTTATCCTACTCCTACTTTCAAGACAGCATCCTTTGCTATCCATGCCATCTCGCCTTCATCATGGAGTTGGGCTTCAAATCTCTATATTTTTATCTTTGCTATTGAAGTGATTTGTTAAAAATAACTTCGAATAGTTTTAGATCTCCTTGTGCTCCCTGAATAGATGCTTTTACCATTTCTCTAGAAGTTATCTCATCAAAACTTAGTGTATATCCTGCATTTTTTGCCAAATACTGCATAAAAACTCTCTGGACTCTTCCATTACCTTCTCTAAAAGAATGTAAAATATTTAACCCATTCATAAAGCTAGAGGCACTTTTAATAAAATCCTCTCTATCTTGTTCTTTAAAATATAGCTCTTCACGAAGTGCATCAAACAAAACTTTTGCGACTTCTGGAAGTTTCTCGTAGGCTGTAAATAGCGTAGTCTCTTTGCCAAATTTAGCGGTAATATTTGCATCATATCTGTCTTTACCAGCCCATGTATAGACTTCAGAAAAAAGAAAGTAATGTATATCTTTTAAGTGCTGATAGTCAAGATTGCCTTCTACGGGAGTCTCTTGAAGCGATAGCATTTTGGTATGTGTAATGATCTTTTCTTTTTTATAAAGCTCTCGAAGGTTTTTTTGCTCTTAGTAGATTGGAGTCTATCAATTCTGTATCAAAGCTATTTTGAGGCATTAAGAGGCTTTTGCTATCTCTACAATCTCATCCAAAGTCATTTCATTACGCAAATGAGCAATACCAATCAAGATATCTTTTTCATTGAGGTATATATTTTCCAAGGCATGACTACAAAGTGAGCTATACAATGCATCATACTCTTTTGTACTTAGATCATATTTATATCTGTCTAGAATTTCCAAGGATTGCGTCTTTGAGGATGAGTCTGGATAGTCATATCCGATACGCTCTGCATAGCTCATGTAGCTCCTTTAAAAATTTATCTCTCATTATAACATAAAATTAGCACACCAAAACACGAAGATAAAAGAATAATTTTCTATCAAAAGTGACAGGAGCCTGAATCTACTACAAGAAAAGTGTCTTATACACCTCCTCAT
>JALVVQ010000035.1 GCA_027023325.1 Campylobacteraceae bacterium
AGGAACATATAAACAATCAGTTTGAGGTAATAGTAGGCTGCGATAGCAGAGTTAAGCACCATGATAACAGCCAATACCATATATTTGGTCTCTGCCGTTGCCACAGCGAAATCTACAACTGAACTGATCAGATAAAGCTTACCCCAGAAGAGACTGAAAGGAGGTACACCTGCCAAGGAGAGCATGAAAATACCCATAATCACTGCTGCCATCGGCGAGATCGAAATCATTCCAGAGAACTTCTCAAAAGGATGATCATAGCGCTCATCAAAACTTTTCTTTTTATGTTGAGAAATCCAAAGCATGGCAAAAGCGCCCAGATTGGTCATCATAAACATTGCATAGTAAAGGAAGATGCTGCTGTTTGCCTTGGTCGTGCCCAGTGCCAGTGCTGCTATGATAAATCCTGCGTGAGAAATGGAGCTATAAGCAAGCATTCTCTTGACATCTTTTTGTACCAATGCCATCATATTGGACAGCGTCATGGTAATCACGGCAACGATAATAATCAGATAGGAAACCGCTTCTATATCCAGATTGATGTAAATGCCAAAAATACGCATGGCGACCACAACCATAGCCAGCTTAGGCACAACAGACATGTAGCCTGCCATAGGAGCACTGGACCCCTCATAAACATCCGGTGTCCACATATGGAAGGGGAAAAGCGATACTTTGAAGCCTACGGCTACCAACATCAACACTACGCCTCCCAGTACAGGCAACATAAAGGCTGCACCATCTGCCCCCTGTGACTGAAGAATTTTTGCCACTTCATACAGCTCAACCGAACCTGTCAAGGCATAGATAGCTGCCGAACCCATCAGGAAAAATCCGGCCGCCAGTGCACCCATAGTAAAGTATTTGACAGCGGCTTCATGGGCACCCCGGGTGTTGTGCATCGCAATCAGTGTATAGAGAGAAAGCGAAGCTGTTTCCAGGCCGACAAAGATCAGGATTAGATTGTCTGTCGAAACCATAAACTGGAATCCTGCCACCATAAACAAAAAGAGAGCGAAGTACTCAGGATAGGCATATTCGTGAAAACGCTTATTGGAGGCTGTCAGTGCCAAGGGAACAAAGAACAGTGATGCAACCAAAATAATCAGCTGAGATACCACCGAAATACCATCCACCAACATCAGATCAAAAAAGCCTCTTTCGTTGATATTGAGGCTATAGGTTGCCCCAATATCTATAAACAGTATCAGCATGGTCAGCATGACATACAGAGTCTTGTCCAGATCGTCCTTGAAAAGGTCAATCACAAGGATCAGCAGTGCACCCACAATGGCAACCAACATAGGAGAGAGTGTAATCAGGTTTAGGGACTCTAAACTTACTGAGATAGACGCTAACATTATTTCATCTCCTTATTTCTTTTGCTCACCAGTATGGTGGCTTTTGCCGTTTTTGTCTGTGCTTTTTCATGCATAAAGCTGGTCAATGCCCTGACTGAATTGTCAATCGGTGTCAATACCGGCTTGGGGTAGACACCCAGCCAGATGACTATCAGTACCAACGGCACCAATGCTGCCAGCTCTTTGCCATCCAAGTCAGTCAGTTTTCTGTTTGCCTCATTGGTCACAGGACCAAAAAAGGAACGCTTGTAGAGATTCAGCATATATACGGCACCCAAGATGATCGAGGTACCTGCGAGGGCTGTCATGACCGGAGATATCTTATAGAATCCTGCCAGAGAGAGGTACTCCCCTACAAATCCAATCGTAAGCGGCAGACCTACGGAAGCCATCAGCATAATACCGTAGATCACGGCATATTTTGGCATCACAGAAGCTAGCCCTCCAAACTCACTCATCAGCTTGGTATGGCGTCGATCATAGATGGATCCTACCAGCAGGAAGAGTGCACCCGAGACAATACCATGTGAAAGCATCAAGAAGATGGATCCAGTGATTCCCTCTGCATTCATAGCAAATGTACCAATGATAATCACGCCCATATGCGATACGGAGGAGTAAGCAATCGTCTGTTTCATGTCCTCTTGTGCATAGGCGACCATCGCGGTATAGATAATCATAATAATCGCCAAAATCGCTACGGGTGTAATAAAGAGCACCGAGGCATCAGGGAACATCGGCAAGGAAAATCTCACAAAACCGTAGGTACCCATCTTGAGCAGTACTGCTGCCAGGATGACTGACCCCACTGTCGGCGCCTGACCATGTGCATAAGGGAGCCAGGTATGGAAGGGGAACATCGGTACCTTGATCGCAAACCCAAGGAAGAATGCCCAAAAGAGCCATTTTTCTACATCCAAAGGCAAGATCAGCGCATACCAGTCTGTGATTGCAAAACTCCAAGAGCCAGACACAGAGTGGTATACATAAGCCACATACAACATGCCTATCAACATAATCAACGAACCGGCAAAGGTGTAGAGAAAGAATTTAACCGCTGCGTACAGTCGTCTCTCTCCGCCCCATGCCCCAATGATATAGAGCATTGGCACCAGTGAAAACTCCCAGAAAAGGTAGAAGATGATGGCGTCCAGTGAGATAAAGACGCCGACCATCGCTACTTCCAAAAAGAGCAGTGTGATAATCATATTTTTAATATCTTTTTTGATATTGAGTGCAACAATACCTATCAGTGTCATGAGGGTTGCCATGATGATAATAAAAAGACTGATACCATCCACACCCACATAATAACTGATACCAAAATCAGAGACCAGCGGAACATTTTCTACAAACTGGAATCCCGCATGGGTAAGATCAAATGACATCCAGAGCCAGAGTGAGAGCAAGAACTCTATGGAGGCTACTGCGATACCATAGGCCCTGATACTGTTCTTGTTGACCACAAAGCCAAGTAGTCCCGCGAGCAGCGGGAAGAAAAGTAAAACTGTTAAAATACCGTCCATTAGTTAGCTCCTTGGCTGAGTTTAAATGCCACAAAGGCGATCACAACAAGCAACAGGGCTCCACCCGCCATCCATCTGAGATAATCAGAGAGGTTTCCTGTCTGCATCTTGCGTGTATTGTCCCCTGTATCTTTGATGATATGTCCAATACCATCTACTGCTGCATCGACTACTTTCTGATCCATCACACTCCATGCAAACTTGGAGAGTGAGGCATAGGGTTTGGCAAAAATGTTTGCATACAGTACTGGTATATAATACTGATTCGCCAAAAGTCTATAGACAAAAGAGTTTTCGAGCTTCTCATCGCGCTTGAGCCCTCTGTTGTATTTCATGTATGCCAGCACAATACCTCCTACCGCAAAAGCAATCACTATCAAACCCAGCATCCCTGCGAGATGGTGTGTATGCTCACTCATATGGTACTCTGGCAATAATGCTGTCACAAAATGCTCATACCAGTCTTGAAAGAATCCAGCAATTACCGCAAGAATCGCAAGTGGAGACATACCAATCAGCACATACTTGTACATCTCGTGCGGATGGGCACCCGTCTCATGATAGCGTTCATTACCATGGAAAGTCAGGAATACCTCTCTAAAGCTATAGAATGCGGTCAATCCTGCCGTCACCACCAAGATTGCCCACAGAATGTAAGTGTGCTCGTTGAAGGCTGTCTCAATAATCGCATCCTTGGAGAAGTATCCGGCAAACCCTATACCGGCAATACCTATGCCCGACAGTGCCAAAGAGGCAAGCCCCATATAGAGATAGGTCCAGCCCATTACTTTTTTGAGTCCACCCATTTTGAAGATATCCAACTCACCATCCATTGCATGCATCACATTACCTGCACCCAGAAAGAGCAGCGCTTTAAAGAAGGCATGTGCTGCGAGATGGAAAAGTGCGATCCAGTAAGCACCCAGGCCTGCCGCTGCAAACATATATCCCAGCTGTGACAGCGTGGAGAAGGCGATAATGCGCTTGAGGTCACGATTGACCAATGCCATGGAAGCAGCGAAGATCGCCACAAAAGTACCAAGGCTGGCAATAAAGTAGCTCACCCAGTGTACGGCTTCCATACTGTAGAGCGGATTGGCACGAATCACCAGGAATACACCAGCCGTTACCATAGTGGCAGCATGAATCAGTGCGGAGACCGGCGTAGGGCCTTCCATCGCATCAGTAAGCCAAGTGTGTAGAGGAAATTGTGCTGATTTTCCCATCGCGCCGATGAAGAGTGCTACCGCAGCCGAAACCAATATACCATCACTGAGGTTTGGCAATGCAGCAAAAACGACATCATACTGCAAAGAACCAACATTCCAGTAAAGGATAAAGATACCTATCAACATCCCGAGGTCTGCAATACGGTTCATGATAAATGCTTCATTGGCTGCCCAAGAAGGAGAAATCGAAGGATTAACATCTCTACTAACATCTTCTTTGTGATACCAAAATCCGATCAGGAGCCATGAGCAGACACCCACGCCCTCCCATCCGATAAACAGTCCCAAGAAGTTGTCACTCATCACCAATATCATCATAGAGAAGACAAA
>JALVVQ010000036.1 GCA_027023325.1 Campylobacteraceae bacterium
CTTTATCACATCACTCAGATTAAAACTGCCTATTTTTTATACAATCCTATCTTCTAAAAAAGTATCATCTCTGCTATAATCTCCTATACTTTAACACAAGGGATACCTATGAAAAACAGACTTCTAGCACTTTTGGCAATGCTGGCACTACCAGCAATTGCTTCGGCAGAAGACACACTAAGTGGCGGTGATACTGCCTGGATGTTGGTAGCCACAGCATTTGTTATGCTGATGACTCCTGCAGGACTGGCACTCTTTTATGGCGGTATGACCCGCAGCAAGAATGTCCTCAACACCATGGGCATGAGCCTCATCGCCTATGCAGTCGGCACACTGGTATGGGTGGTCGCTGGCTACTCTATCGCTTTTGGTAGTGGTGACTTCATCGGTACAGGAAAAATACTGCTCGCAGGTATCACTGACAAATCATTGACAGGCACGATTCCCGAGCTTCTTTTTGTGGCCTTCCAGGGCACTTTTGCTGCTATTGCGGTAGCTATCGCCAGTGGCTCCATGATCGAGAGAGTCAAATTCTCTACCTTTGCACTCTTTGCAGGACTCTGGATCCTTGTTGTCTATGCACCTGTCACACACTGGGCATGGGGTGGCGGAGAATCACTGAACTTTGGTGAGATGGACTTTGCTGGTGGTACTGTCGTCCATATCAATGCTGGTGTCGCTGGCTTCGTCGTAGCCATGATTCTTGGCAAGAGAAAAGACTATGGCAAAGCAGCCATTAAGCCCTTCTCTCCTATCTATGCCGTATTGGGTGCAGCACTGCTGTGGTTTGGCTGGTTTGGATTTAATGCTGGCTCAGAAGTGGCAGCAGATGGTGTCGCAGGCAATGCCTTCCTTATCACCAATGTAGCAGCTGCTCTTGGTGTCATCGGCTGGTTGCTTGCTGAGTATATCGTCTACAAGACCCCTACACTTATCGGTGGTGCTTCCGGTGCTGTTGCTGGATTGGTTGCAATCACGCCGGCATCAGGCTCAGCAGGTGTGACTGGTGCGATTATTATCGGTCTAGTGGGTGGTGCGCTTGGCTTCATCGGTGTTTCCAAGATCAAAAAGCTCTTCAATGTTGATGACAGCCTGGATGCTTTTTGGGTACACGGTTTGGTAGGTATCTGGGGAAGTATTGCGACAGCACTCTTCATTGCTCCTTATCTGATGGCAGATGATTACAATATGGGCACACAGCTCATCGCGCAGCTCAAAGCTATCGGCCTCACAGTCGTATACAGTGCTGTTGCTACAGCTGTAGTATACTTTGTCGCCAGCATGCTTACCGGTGGAGGAAGAGTAGACGAGGAGACTGAGTTGATCGGTCTGGACGAGAAAATACATGGAGAAAAGGCAATGAACCTCTAGGTTCATGCTTTCTAAAAGGAAAAAAATGAAAAAGATTGAAGCAATTATCAAACCATTTAAGCTCGAGGATGTCAAAGATGCTCTCGTAGGAGCTGGTATCGAAGGTATGACTGTATCAGAGGTCAAGGGCTACGGACGACAACAAGGTCACTCCGAACTCTACAGAGGGGCAGAGTATATCGTAGAATTCATCCCCAAAGTCAAGATTGAGATCGTGGTCAGCGGCGACGAGTATGCAACACTCGCAATCGATGCGATCAAAAAAGCTGCCTACACAGGCAAAATCGGTGACGGAAAGATATTTGTCAGTGATATCTCACACACTCTGCGTATCCGTACAGGCGAAGAGGACACAGAGGCGCTATAATCACAAAAGAGACTTCTCGGTTTCTTCAAGGGCGGACACAAGATCCGCCTCTACCCACCTTCCCAAATTTTCATTAACACTCCTCTAGTATAATAGAATCAAAATATTAACCGAAGGATATATCATGAAACTCATCAAAGAGCTTGCCCTTGCAGGCACAAAAAACGGAAAGATCACAGTAGGTATCGTTGAAGAACCTTACGGAAAAGAGAGTGCCAGTATTGCCAGTATTGCTATTTCGCTCTCTGCTAAAAATACGGAACCTGACTGGAAAATACATCTTCCCAAAGAGAATATAGATGAAGTGATTGCTGCTCTGACTGAAGCCAAAAAAGAGTTATAGGGGAGTTTTGTTTAAAAGTACGGGGCAGGTTTTGACACTGCCCACCATGCAAGAGGAAGCCCCTCTCGCAAAAAGCGAATCGGAAAACCGATTAACGCTTGGAGAACTGTGGAGATCTTCTCGCTTTTCTTCTACCTGGCTTCTTACGCTCGACGACTCTAGAGTCACGAGTCAATAGACCCATAGGCTTGAGAATCGCTCTAAATGATGGCTCATACGCCACCAGTGCCTTAGAGATACCATGCTTGACAGCATCTGCCTGCGCAGAGTATCCACCACCCAGTGTAGTAGCTTTGATATTCACGGCTTCTAGTTGCTTGGTAGCCTCTAGAGGAAGTCTTACTTTCATCTTCAAAGTCTCATGACCACCCAACCACTGATCTAGTGACATACCATTGATAAGCATCTCACCATTACCTGGAGTCAACCAAACTTTAGCGATCGCTCTTTTTCTTTTACCTGTTGCGTAGATAGTCGCCATTATTTAGCTCCTTTGTTGAATTGTGCCGTGTGTGGATGCTCTTCACCTGCATAGACTTTAAGCTTCTTGATCATCTGCTTTCCGAGGTTTGTCTTTGGAAGCATACCTCTGACAGCTTGTCTGTAGAGTTTTTCTGTATTGTTTTCCAACATATCACTCAGCTTTGTACTCTTGGTAGAACCAAAATAGCCACTGTGTCTGAAATACTCTTTGTCGTCTAGTTTTGCGCCAGAAAATTTAGCCTCTTTGGCATTGATGATAACAACATAGTCACCACAGTCTACATTAGGCGTATAGGATGGTTTGTGCTTACCTCTTAGAAGTGTTGCGACTTCGGTTAAGATACGACCAAAAGTTTTATCTTTTGCATCGATCAGAACCCAGTCTCTCTCTACTTCATGGGGCTTCACTGATTGTGTAATATTCATGAATCGTTCCCTTGTTTTGTTTTAGTGGACGGATTGTAGCCAGTTAAACTTATAGTTAGATTAAATTAAGTATAATTTAAGTTATAAGCTACCAAAGCTAGTCCGTGAGGTACCTATCTGCAAACACATCACTACCCAAAACCTCAATATCCCCCCTGTAAAAACCCTTGTTGTTACTCACTATACACTCACACTCGCCATACAATGCCATGAGATACTGGATATTGTCTTCTATGTCATCGTTGGGTAGTATTAGTGCATCTTGGATGATAGTATTGTCTGCACCCTGCACCACAAAACTCCGCTCTATTGCTGACAGGTAGGCTCGTATATCTACATTGACTTTACGGGAAATATAGGCGATATTTACTAGGCTAATATCTGCTACTACTCCCTCATACACACGATTTTTAACTGCTTTGAAGATAGCTAGTGAGGCAGCATAGTCACCTCTTTTTAGGACAATATCCAAAAAGACATTGGTGTCTACAAAGATTTTCATTGTATGATGGCTTTATATCTCTCATCTTCCACATCTAGCCTGTCTGCTCCTTCGAGCAGACCTAAAAATGCATCCAATTCTGCATCATCTCGAAAAACTTTCTCTTTTCTTTGCGTGCGTGCAAGCTTTTCATACATCTCATAGGGCAGGATAACTGCTTTCTTCTTGTGACTTTTCTTATCCACTATTGTTATAGCTGTAGATAGCAACTTAGTAAACTTACTCTGCACTTCTGCAATACCCATTTCTATCATGATGAATCCTTTATATACCTATATTGTATCTTTAATATAGGTATATGTCAAATACTGGCAAACTCTATCCCCTCACCCAATAGATAAACCAACATCCCCTCAGTTCTCTTTCCTGTGATATCTGCGATTGCCTTTTTATAATACCCCACCTGACTTTGATGTTTCAACCCATATTTTTTAGAACTTTTGTAGTCAATGACTAGCATATGGTCTTCATATTCCAAAAGTAAATCTATCTGCTTGAGTTCCCCTCTATAAGAGAGTGACTGTTCTTTGCGTATCCTTGCACCTTTCAGCAATACTTGAAATGATGTATCAGTAATAAGCATACGCGCACGCTTTTCTATCTCATCCATGCTTTCTTTTGAAAGTTGCTGTCCATATCTGTTGCGTACCGCCATCATAGCGACATGCAGACTCTCCTCATCAAAACTTCCCAACATCTCCAAAGCATAGTGCAGGGCTGTACCAAAAAGGATGGCTTCATAGTCCTTTTCGTCTTCTTCTGGCTTTTCGGGGGTTTCTTGGGTGCCGTAGTTTGTGAGGGTTATAGATTGTGTGTCATTTAATTGGTGCGATGGCAATCGCCCCCTACAGGGCTTTAATGTGCCTATAGACATCACTTCCATTCCCAAGGCATCAAAAATAGAATCCTTTGGCTTTCGTATAACCA
>JALVVQ010000037.1 GCA_027023325.1 Campylobacteraceae bacterium
GTACCGCCTGCTGCAGCAAAGACCACATCCACACCACGGTCAAACTGCCCCTTGGCAAGCTCTCCACCACGGCTTGGGTCATTCCATGCCGAAGGAGTAGAGCCTGTCATATTTTGAATGACTTCTGCCTTGGGATTGGCATACTTGGCGCCCTGCTCATAGCCACAGGCAAACTTGCGAATCAATGGGATATCCATACCACCGATGAAGCCGACCTTGCCACTCTTGGAAGCCATGGCTGCGAGTAGTCCTACCAGAAAAGAGCCTTCATGCTCTTTAAAGACGATAGACTGGACATTGGGCTTATCCACAACCATATCGATAATACCAAATTTGGTATCAGGGAATTCACCTGCTACTTTCTCGATCGCTGGCCCTTGTGCAAAACCGATACCGAGTACGAGGTTACTGCCTTTTTTTGCCATTTTTCGGATCGCCTGCTCACGCTGTGTAGCATTGGTGACCTCAAAGCCTCTATAGTTGACTCCTGTGTCTTTCTTGAATTTTTCAAGACCATTATAAACGCCCTCATTGAAAGACTTGTCAAACTTTCCTCCCAGATCAAAAACCACTGCTGGTTTGAAATCACCTGCACTTAGTGTACTGCCAGCCAAGGCAACGATTGCTGAGGCTACGGCTACTTTCATATATCTCATAAAAACTCCTTTTTTATGAGATGATTTTATCGTAATCTTTCTTTAGAGATTGTACAAAAGTGCAAAAAAGTTTCTTCTATAAAAGAAGTGTACTCTCTAGCGCAATGCGTATCATATCATCAAAAGCGGTTTGTCGTTCATGGGCTGTGGTCTCTTCTCCTGTGATGAGGTGATCAGAGATACTCAGTAGACAGGCAGCCTTCTTGCCTGTGGCTTTGGCGTTGACGAAGAGCCCGTAGGACTCCATCTCTACACACTGTGCCCCTGTGACAGCCACTGTCTCTTCCAGGGGACGGATCCCATAAAAGACATCCGAGGAGTGGACTCTGGATTCATGAAGTGTAAGTTTGAGTGCCTGTGCAGCCTCTCTGATGCTTTGGTTGACCTCAGGGGTGGCTGCGATGACATGGGTCTCCTCCCCTGTGACCAGTTTGGAGAATGCTGTGGAGTCGCTGTAGGCTTCTGTGGTGAGCACGACATCATAGAGCTTAAGAGCTTTGCTGTAGGCGCCAGAAGAACCGATGCGTATGATGGTATCTACATCATAGAACTTGAAGAGCTCATAGGAGTAGATCCCTATAGAGGGTACACCCATCCCTGAACCAGCCACGGTCACAGCGACACCCTTGTAGGTACCTGTAAACATCAACATATTTCTGATGCTGTTGACCTGCTTGACATTCTCTAAGTAGTTTTCTGCGATGAACTTGGCTCTGAGTGGATCACCTGGCATCAGGACGACTTTGGCAATCTCCTCTTTTTTTGCTTCTATGTGTGGGGTCATGACTTTATCCTTTCTATTCTGTGGATAATTGTAACACAAAACCTATGATATATGGGGTTTAATCCCTATTGTGCTACACTTATTACCAATAAATATCAAAGTGATACGCATGGCAAAAAAACAACCCCTCAAGACTAAGAAAAATCCACAACGAAAATCCGCAAGAAGAAGATCAAAAGTAGCCAAGAGAAAAGCGTATTTTACCTATCTGCTTAGCACACTGTTGGTGATTGGATTTCTTGTGGGCTTTGGGTACTATTTGGGACAAAAGAGTGTCATCGCGACGACAAAGTCACGGACAGAGGGGCTTTCGCAAATCCTTCAAGAGGTCAAGCCTACACAAGACTATGAAGTCAAGTACAATGAGGCGGGCTTTGGGTTGGAAGGCATGATAGAGAAGCTACGCAAAAACAAGGCAAAAAAAGAGAAACAAAAAGAGTCCAAGCCTACAAAAAGTACAGTGCAAAAAGGGAAAAAGCCCAGATTGGTCATCATCATCGATGATGTCTCTCAATCTTGGCAGATCAAGGCGATCAAGGCATTGGGCTATCATATCACCCCTTCGATCTTTCCTCCTTCTCAGCAGGCGGAGCGGAGCCATCTGTTGGCTGGCAAGCTCAGACACTTTATGATTCACTTGCCGATGCAGTCTGGCAATGCCAGCATGAACCGTATGCGAGGGACACTCAAGGTCACAGACAGCCCTGCAAAGATGCAAACCAGAGCCAAAGAGATACGCAGGCTTTTTCCCAGAGGAAAATTTCTCAACAACCATACGGGCTCAGTCTTTACCAGTAACTATAAAGCAATGAAGATGATGTATGGGTATTTGAGAAAAGAGGGTTTTGTCTTTGTCGACAGCCGTACCTCTGGCAAAACAAAAGTCAGAAAAATTGCCAAAGCATTTGGTGACCGCTATATCGTCAGGGATGTTTTCATCGACAATACCCAATCTATCCCCTATATCCACAAGCAGCTCTCCAAGGCAGTCAAAATTGCGAAGAAGCGTGGTTTCGCGATTGCAATAGGGCATCCACACAAGGCAACCTTCAAGGCTTTGGCATCTGCAAAGAAGCTTTTTGGAGGTGTTGATCTGGTCTATATAGATGAGCTTTATCACTAAAATATACTTTATGCTTTACTAGATTTCAAAAGGAAGCGATATGAAAATAGGATTGTTTATTCCCTGTTTTGTCAATGAACTCTATCCTCAAGTAGCCATGGCGACGCTGAGGCTACTGGAAAACCTAGGCTTTGATGTGGTCTATCCGATGGAGCAGACCTGCTGCGGGCAGCCCATGGCAAATTCGGGATGCAGTACAGATATAGAGACACTGGCACACCGTTTTGTAGATATCTTCAAGCCATTTGACTATATCGTAGCCCCCACAGCCAGTTGCGTGACGATGGTCAAGGAGCATTATGATGGCTTTTTTGGTGAAAATAATGCAGACTTTCAAAAGGTCAAAAGCAGTATCTACGAGGTATGTGAATTCCTCCATGATGTGGTACAGATAAAGCAGCTGAATGTCTCCTTTCCTTATAAAGTAGGGGTACACAACTCCTGCCATGGGCACCGGATACTGGGGCTGGGTAGTCCCAGTGAACTCAACACCCCACACTACTCCAAGCTGGAAAATCTCCTCTCACTCATCCCCGATATCGAGCTGGTGACACTGGAGCGCTATGATGAGTGCTGTGGGTTTGGTGGAACCTTCTGTGTGACCGAGCCAGCTATCTCTGTAGCGATGGGACAGGACAGGATCGCAGACCATCTACGCAGCGGTGCTGAGGTAATGACAGGCGCCGATATGTCCTGCCTGATGCACATGGAAGGCATCATCAACCGTGAAGGCAAGCCGCTGAAGGTGATGCATATCGTGGAGATACTTGCCGGAGTCCAAAATGTGGATTGAGACCCGTAGGGTGTGTTTGCCAACACACCATCATGGACAAATAACCTTCTGCCACAGCTTCACCAAAAAGCACCACCAAGGCAGCCCCTCATGAACCATTCTGAAAAAGCAGCCACATTCGTAGCCGACAACCACCGCATGCACTGGCATGACAAAGCCCTCTGGTTTGTAAGAGAGAAACGAGATACCGCCAGCCAATCCATCCCCGAATGGGAAGCACTGAGAGAAACAGCTGCAGCAATCAAAGCCCATACGATGAGCAAGCTAGATACCTACCTAGAGCAGTTTGAACGAGAAGCCCAGGCCAAAGGCATCCATGTCCACTGGGCAGCCGATGCACAGGAGCACAATGAGATCGTCCATACCATCCTGCTGGAGCAGGGAGTCAAAAGGGTGGTCAAGAGCAAGTCCATGCTCACAGAGGAGTGCCATCTCAATCCTTACCTAGAGGAGCGAGGGATGGAGGTAGTAGATACCGATCTGGGAGAGCGGATCATCCAGTTGCGAGAGGAGCCACCTTCGCATATCGTACTGCCTGCTATCCACCTGACCAAAGAGCAGGTAGGGGAGACTTTTGAGGTGCATCTGGGTACCGAGCAGGGCAACAGTGACCCTACCTATCTCACCCGTGCTGCCAGAGCCCATTTGCGAGAGAAGTTTCTCACAGCCGATGCAGGTATCACGGGGGTAAACTTTGCGATCGCCCAGACAGGTGGTGTGGTGGTCTGTACCAATGAAGGCAATGCCGATATGGGCGCCTCACTGCCCAAGCTCCATATCGCCTGCATGGGGATCGAGAAGATCATTCCTCGACTGGAGCATCTGGGAGTCTTCACCAGACTGCTGGCACGCTCTGCGACAGGGCAGCCGATCACGACTTATACCTCACACTTCCATGCCCCTGTAGAGGGAGGACAGATGCATATCGTCATCGTGGACAATGGCAGAAGCCAGTTTCTAGAGAGTGACAAGTACCGCAAGTCTCTGAGTTGCATTCGTTGTGGGGCCTGTATGAATACCTGTCCGATCTACCGACGCAGCGGAGGGCACAGCTA
>JALVVQ010000038.1 GCA_027023325.1 Campylobacteraceae bacterium
CTGTCAGCTGCCCCCTGTTTGAAAGTAGCGATACGATGAAGCAATTCCACCATATCAAACTGATCTTGAAGATATTCCAGATGGTCTGTATAGGGCTTGATGTCAGGAAGTTGTATCTCTAGAGAGCCTTCCTCCAACAGTCTTAGTAGCGCAATGCTGGGGGTCACGGAGGCATTAAGAAGCTCCAATTGCGAGCTCTCATGTGCCTTGATCTGCCCAAAACTAATCTGTGTAATCCATCCCAAGTCAAGCAACTTCTTGACCAATGGTAATTTCTTTAGGTAGGCATAGGATTTGTCAGAATAGTGGCTCTTGAGCATATCAAGTACAGAGATTTCCTCAAGACCCTTGACATACCCCTGACAAACAAAACGGATTAGTTCTGCTTCTGCTTTGTGGCATTTGAGATGCTTGTAGATTGTTGTCTTGCGTATATCTCCACTCTCTATAAATTCAATAAGATATTTCAAATATTTATCCTGATTTTGGCGTATTTTGGGGGAGGATTATAGCACAATAGAGATAATATCTCTACACTAGAGAACTCTATAGGGAACCTCTAAAAATGGATGTTTTTTGTCCGATACTCTGGCAGTCGCAAACGCAAGCACCCATTACATGGGTGAGTGCTCCTTTGTCGCATCGGACAAAAAATATTTTTAGAAACTCCCCGTGGTTTTAGGCTGTTTTCTCTGTACGCAATTGTTCTTTGAGCACTCTCTTGAGTACTTTCCCCGTAGCATTTTTCGGGAGTTCTGATATCGTATGTATCTGCCTGGGGATCTTATAATTGGCCAAATGTTCCCGAAGATATCGGCGCAACGTCTGCTCATCCAATGCCTCGCACCCCTCTTCCAATTCGACATAGGCGATAGGTATCTCTCCACTTTTTTCATCGACCACACCTATGACTGCTGACGCCTGTACGGAAGCAAAACGATCGATCACTTCCTCCAACTCACGCGGATAGATATTGATGCCTTTGGAAATAATCAAATCTTTCTTTCTATCTACGATAAAGAGGAAGCCCTCTTCATCCATATAGCCCATATCTCCTGTCAACAGCCAGCCGCCTACGATCGTTTCAGCTGTGGCTTCTGGGCGCCCTAAATAGCCCTGCATGATATTGTCACCCCTGGTGATGATATCTCCTACGGTGCCTCGGGGCAACTCCACCATCGCTTCATCGACAATCTTTATTTCATACCCTGCCAGTGCAGGACCTACGGAGCCTGGTTTTTGCTTTTCTCGTCTGTTGACACTCACTACCGGAGAAGCTTCACTTAGACCATAGCCTTCCAAGAGTACTGTTTTTTTGAACTTTGTCGAGATAGCATCGAGTGTCTTGGGCTGTAGCGCTGCTGCACCGGAGACAAAGACACGCAGACGATTAAACCACATAAAGTACCAAGGAAGCTTTGCCCGTGCCAACGCAGTATAGACATCAGGGATACCCAGGAAAATCGTCACTTTTTTGGTCAATACCTGCTTGAAAATATTGGAAAAAGGCTGAAGCGAACGAATGATGACAATGCTGGCTCCCACATAGAGGAAGAGCATGACCGCAATCGTAAAGGTAAAGGAGTGAAACATGGGCAAGAAGACGATAGAGCGGTCTTTGGCTCGGACATCGATCGCCTGCCTGCCAGACTCTGCATTGGAGAGAAGATTACGGTAGCTCAGCATCGCCCCTTTGGGCTTTCCCGTCGTACCTGAAGTATAGACGATCACTGCGATATCATCCAGTCCCGAAGCCACTGCTCCCACCTCAAGTGTCGTAGAAATTGCCTCGACAAAGGGAATATTGTAGGCATCAGTATGGGTCATCTCTCCTTCCCATATCGTCAGGTGACAGAGCGCTGATGCCCTGCTTACATGCACTGTCTTTTCATGAATCATAGAGGCAATCAATAGCTTACTACCGCTGTCCTCCAAGATATAGCTGAGCTCCTCTCCCTTGAGAAAGGTGTTGACAGGGACGGTAACAGCTCCCAGCTTGGAGATCGCAAAGACAGCGTAGATAAACTCTGGGGAATTACGGAGAAAAAGGGCTACTTTATCCCCTCTGCCTATACCAGCATCTGCCATAGTAGCAGCCAGTTTGTCGGCACGATAGAGGATATCACTGTAGGTGATCTTAGTCTCACCGTCAAACAGAGCCACTTTTTTGGCTCTGTCTTTTGCCTGCGCCTGAATGAGCGCATAGAAATTACTGTAAGGATAGTCCATCTTAGAACTTGTAAGAGAACCCTGCCGTGATCAGCACTGCACCACCATCGGAAAATTCACCGACCAATCCTGTTCCGCCAGCCACAGCGCTATTGACCTTTCTGCTTGTTTTCTTATCATAAAGTATAGCCGCACCCCAACTGAGATTCTCTGTCTGCTGATATTTAAAACCTGCAGAGAAGATATGTGCATCACTATCAGGGAGTTCATAGCTGATATGCTTCTCTGGTACTGGCGTTTCATCATAAGAGTAGCCCGCCATCAGAGTCAACTTGTCACTATATTGATAAGTCAACCCCAGTCTGAATGTATTGGTGTCTTCCCAGAGTTTCTTTTTAGGATCATCGAATGCACCAACCAAAGCAGGCTGGATAGGAGAACCGTACTCAAAATCCAATGTTTTATAAGCCGACCAAAAAGTTCTCTCATAAACAAACTCTAGCGTGAGCCTATCGTTCCATGTCTTGGAAATACCGATATTGAGTGCCGCAGGGATAGGTATAGAAACAGAAGCATCAAATTGTCTACCAATACCATTAAGATAGAGATTGGCCTTCCCTTCCTCATCAAGATCAATTTTGGATCGGTAGGTGATACCTACGGCGACATCATTGGTAGGATGCCACGCCACAGCCAGATTGTAGCCAAATTCTACTGTGTCTCCCTCCATTTCTCGTTTGATGGGCACACCAATCAATGCACCATCCCCATATACTTTTCCTTCGCTGTAGACTGCACGCACTCCACCACCGATACTCAGCGTATCAGAGACCCTATAGGAAAGAACAGGATTGAGCTCTACATTTTTCAGCGTGAACTCTTCGGCAAACAGCTTCTGTACGGGAGATTTCCAGCGCTTGGTCAGCCCTGCAGGTGCTACCATACTCACACCATAGCGCCATTTGCCCATGGCAGGTGCGACATAGTGCATATAGGGAATAGGGATATTTTCTGTTTCTGATTCGGCTGAAGCGGGGATAGGCACAGCTGCCAATCCCGCTTGCACTCCTTCGTAGGTATTAGAAGGGAGATGCGCCAAAGTCACCCCTGTCTCAAAATACCGTACTTCTGGATCGAGAAAACTCATATTGGCTGGATTGTAGTACGCAGTATCCGCATCGGTCGTATGGGCGATATAGGCCGCTCCCAATGCCATACCATTGAGTGATTGCTCCGGAATTTTATAAGCGCCTGCCGTCAATAGTGCACTCGTAATTACACTTAATAAAATGATTCTTTTCATGCTTTGCTCCTAATAGCCAACATATTGTTTTCTGATTTTCTCAAAAATACCTGCTGCCACACCATATGCCGGTGCGCCGCACTCCCCGTGATCCATTGGGTCACCATTCCCCATAGCATGTGCTTGGAGTGTTTTTTCTACCGGCACCTGTTGAATACTACTCGCACCCATTGCTGTCATCGTCTGATATGCAAGCGTAGAAAGACCGTAGGGAATCACGCTGTCCCCTTCGCACTGCACCAGCACCATAGGTGTCTTGGGCGCCCATTTATAGAGGCTATTTTTGGAAACTGCCTGCAAAAACCAATTATTCGGGTTGCCTTTGAGCGTAGGGCCAAAGAAGTCTGCCACGAAGCTCATCTTGAAGAGCCCCCCCTCCCCCTTAGTCTTATGGGTAAGCTGAGGGTCAATCTCAGTGCGATTATAATCACCGGATAACAGATTTTCTAGCTTGGAAGCATACGGAGCATTAATCACATCTTCGATAGATTGGTTATAGCGTTTTGCATAAGCATAGGCCACATCTGCCATAAAAGAAGGTACGCCAATAGTATCGCTCTTGAGTACACCTGCTGCCATATAGTCCAAAGCATAAGGCCCTGCCATCGGTGCTGCCATTGTCACGCCCATCTCCTGCATAAGTACAGGATCACTCTCAATCTTTTTCATGGTTGCCATAGCGGCATACCCGCCCTCACTATAGCCTGTCACGAAAAGCAGTGGATTTAATGCGATATTGTTCTTCTCGGCAAATACTCTAGCTGCTCGAATAAAATCAATCGTTGCATTGGCCAAAGAATCTTTGAGCACATAAGGATGGTAATGATCACTAGAGTCACCAAACCCTATATAGTCAGGCTGCAATGTTACAAATCCATGCAATGCTGTAAGAATCACTGCTGCACCTTGCGGTGTCCCTGCCATTTCATTGGAGAC
>JALVVQ010000039.1 GCA_027023325.1 Campylobacteraceae bacterium
TGGATCGATGCGTCTCTTGCCACGGTGTAGATTTTGAGAAAAAAGCACTTGGCGTAAGCAAGGTGGTCAAAAATATGACTGAATCCCAGATTAAATCAGCTCTTGATGGATACAAAATGGGGATGGGTGGCAGCATGAAAGAGGTGATGATCAAGGAGGTCAATGTCGGTGTTGACACCGATGCAATGGCTGCAGATGTCTATAATGAAATTACCACACCGGGCTTTGAGGAGCCGGATGCTGAATTTATCTTCAGGAAGAGGAGAACCGTCAGGGGACTTTTCAAGATAAAAGAATCACTAAAAAAAGCAGATCCGAAAAAAGAGAGAAAGAAGATACTCTCACAGATCAAATCTTTTGCCTTCGATCTCTATACCTATGACCCTGTCTTGCGCAAAAAAGTTGATGCAAAAGAGAGCAAAGCACTTCCAATGGACTTCACTGTGATCTTTGAGCGCATATCTTCTGAAAAAAGTTGCACCGATCACTCTTTCACCGAAGAGGCACTGATCAAATGTCAGGCTGATTTCGTTTCACTCGCCAGAGAGATATCTTTGGATGATGCAGAAAAGCTTAAGCAAAAAATCAAACCAAAAGAGAAAAAATCACATTGATACTGAGAAAAAAATATGAAAAATTGTTAGACAATCATCAAAAGTGGCATCTCCCTAGGCACTATGCCGAAGATTATTTGTCTTTTTTTGATACCATTTAGTATCTTGAAATTATTAACTAAGGAATCCCCATGCATGACACTAGTACACGAACTCTAAACTTTGCAGAGAAAAAAAAGATTTCGCTCTATTCCATAGGCGTAAATTTAGTTCTTTCTATTATTAAGATTTCCGGGGGTCTCTTTTCCGGCAGTGCGGCATTAACAGCTGATGGGGTACATTCCCTCTCGGATCTTGCCGCTTCTGCCAGTGTCTACATTGGGATCATCATCTCCAATAAAAAATCCGAACTTTTTCCTCACGGCCTCTACAAAGTAGAAAATCTGGTCGCACTTATCAGTGCCTTTGCTATCTTTTTTGCAGGCTATGAGATCGCCAAAGATGTGCTTTTTGGTGAATCGACCCCTATTAGTAGTCTTGCTACCGCACTGATCGTCATAGGGCTTACCGTTCTGATTACCTACCTTTACTCCCGCTGGGAAAAACAAAAAGCAATCGCCCTCAACTCCCCAAGCCTTATGGCAGATGCTGAGCATATAAAAACAGATTTTTACACGGCTCTGGTTGTGCTTGTCGGGGTTCTAGGGCAGTACTTTGGATATCCTCTGATTGAGAAAATTGCGGTTGTTATCGTCGTCTACTTCATCTTCCACAGCGGTTTTGAGATTCTTAAAGAATCCATTAAGGTGCTACTAGACGCCTCCTTGGATCATGAAAGTATTGTAAAGATTCAAGACATACTAAAAGAAGAAGAGACAGTAGAAAAAATCAATGCAATTACTGGACGAAATGCGGGTAGTTTCAAATTTGTGCAGCTAGATCTCAATCTGGTTACCGATTCGCTAAGTGAAGCACATCACATTGCCCATAATATAGAGGAAAAAATCAAACAAGAGATGCCTTTTGTAGAAAAAGTAGTTGTTCACTACCAATAGCAAAAAGCCCACAACAACAAAAAGGAGTATATTGTGACATACAGAGCATTTTTCGATACTATAGAGAAAATAACGGTTGAAGATGAACTTGCAAAATTTTTAGGCGTCAATGAAGATGGTATTATCGCGTTTTCCTATATTGACATTGTAAAAGTATCCGGGCATAGCTGCGGTACAGTTGCCGGTGCATTCCTGGTTGCACAGGAGGGGTTGAAGGCGCTCTACCAAGGAGAACTTCCACAGAGAGGCAAGATCAAAGTAGAGCTTAGAAAAGCTCCCAGAGAGGACAATGCTGGCGTCGTTGCTTCGGTTCTCTCTGCGATTACCGGTGCGACTTCAGATTATGGCTTTGGGGGGATACCTACCGGTGAATTCAACCGTCGGGATCTGCTTTTCTTCGAAGCCGACATTCATACCGATGTGAGACTCACACGACTCGATACCAACGTCAGTGTAGGCATAAACTATCTCCCTCAAACTGTCGTTAATCCCATGCAGATACTGATGAGTGCGATTGGTCCGGATGCAACAGAGAAAGACAAAGAGACATTCCCTGATAGATTTCAGGAAATGGTACAGATACTTTTTGAGAATAGGGAAAAAGTCATAGAATTACACTAGGTCAGACCTCAAGAGAAGAAAATATCGACAGTACTATATGATATAATAGGCGCACTGGTAACACACGGGTAACAAAGCAGGATTATACTAAAGGGCTAGGACTTGAAAGTCTCTTGCACAACCTTGCATTTGCAAAACCCATTGTGGGTATTACCTATTATTAGAGGTGCCCTAAAGGGGATTTCTGAAAAAAAATTGCCAACAGTGCTACTATGTTGCATTATCAAAGACTGTAAAGGTATTCCATGAAAAATATTATTTTTGCTCTTTTTCTTCTATCTGTCCTAGGCACCTTCGGGTATAGTGCTGCCCACCATATAGATACACTCCCTTCTGTCGAAAGCATCATAGAAAAAATCAAACACAGCAGTCCCCCAGAAAGAAAAAAAGCACTTTCTCTTCTTAAGCAGAAACTCAAAGGGATCAAAAAAACAAAGAGGCACACCGTCATGCGCCAACTCAAACAGGCACTTCAGAGGAACTCTTCAAGAAGCCAAAACCGAGCCTCTGAAATATTCGGATCTCTTAGTAGCAGAGGAGATGTACAGGGACACAACAATGGCCACAGCAGTGGTGCCCAAGGTGGTGGTGGCGATCATGGAGGCGGTGGAGGCGGATATGGTGGTGGTGGTCATGGAGGCGGTGGAGGCGGACATGGTGGACGCTAGTACTGACTCCTTGGGCACACAGAGACTCCTACTTCTCGAAGACGATCCCCTGCTCGCCAAATCCCTCATCAAATATCTGGGTCAGCAGCACTACCGTATCGACTGGGCCAAGCATGGAGAGGAGGCTTTGGATCTCAGCTATGACAATCGCTACTTACTCTATCTGCTCGATATCAATGTCCCACAACTCAATGGAGTAGACCTGCTTCAGTCCCTGAGAGAAGCCGGAGACATGACACCTGCAATCATCATCAGTGCACAGGTCGATACGCACTCCGTGACCCAAGGCTTCATTGCCGGTGCCGATGACTACCTAAAGAAACCTTTTGATCCGGAAGAGCTCCTCGTACGCATCAAAGCCAAAACACATACACTGCGCACACTAAAGGAAGTAGGACCTTTGACAATAGACTTGGAGCAGGAGACACTATACAAAGAGGGCGCCCCTTATCATCTGCCACTTGTGCAGAAGCGCCTTCTCCTCTCACTGGTACGCAACCATCCCAACCCTGTCGCCAAAGAGGAGCTGCTACTTCTACTCGAAAAACCTACCGATCTGGCACTCCGGGTCAGTATTGCCAAGATGAAAAAAACGCTTCATCTTGAGATCAAGAACATACGAGGGGTAGGCTATCAAATTATCTGAAAAAGAATCCATGCGCAAGAGCTTTGTACTCTTCTTTCTGGTCATTGAGCTCTTGCTTGGATTTATCTTTTATCAATACCATAATATCGAAGAAGAGCATTTGCGAGAGGATCTCTTTTTGAAAATGAAAAATTACAGCCTCTCTTTCGAAGGAGACCAATTTGATATAGAGATTACACCCAATAGCAAGCAAAAAAATCCTTATGAGCTTTATCAGGACACCCAGGCCCTCTATATTCTCGTACCCTTTCCCGAAAGCACAAAAGACCTGCTCAAGATCTACTATCCCCTCTCAAAGTATCAGCAGGCTCTCTCGGCGATTCAGTGGAAACTGGCAAGCCAGTTTCTACTCCTCTCTCTCATTGCTGCTGTTATCTCTTTTTGGTTTTCTACCTATATCCTGACACCTTTGAGGGACTCACTGAAGCTGCTGGAGATGTTTATCAAAGATATGATCCACGACCTCAACACACCCCTCAGCTCTATTTTGATCAATCTCAAAATGATGGATGGAGAGAACAGCGAAGTGCAGAGCATCAAACAGAGTGCAAAAACCATCTCCATGCTACAGCACAATCTCGACGCCTACCTGAGAGACTCTCATCTGAACAGTGAACGCTTCGATTTGGCAGCATTGGTACAAGAGCAGGTTGATTTCTTTGCACCTCTGTATGATTATCTCAGCTGGAGTATAGAGGTCGAACCTCTGATGCTCCACAGTGACAAGCAGGCCTTTAGCCGGATCCTCTACAACCTCCTCAGCAATGCCTGCAAATACAACATCACCCATGGCACAGTCAGTATCAAAACCCAAAAGTCCACACTTGCGATCACCAATGAATCATACGGCATTGAGCATCCTGACCGACTCTTTGAACGCTTTTACAAAGAGAGTGAGCGTGGTTTAGGGATAGGATTACATATTGTAGAAAAACTCTGTACAGAGCTGTCTATCAGCAAAAGGCTCCATATAGAAGATACTACCGTCACCTTTCTTCTTGATCTTGAGAAACTGGTATCAAAGTAACAAGGTGTATTTAGGACTTATCCTCAATACACTTAATTGATATTGGGTTGATAGTGCGGTGCTATACTTTCTTATCTAAACCCAAAAAGGAAATGACATGAAAACAAAAACCATACTACTAGCCTCACTTTTCGCAACCACCACACTGCTCTCAGCCAATGAGATCAATGCTACCAAACTCTTTGAGACCAACTGTGCTGCCTGCCATATCACAGATCTCTCCAAGATGAGCAACAAAAGTGCCTTTATCGCACCTCCTGCGGATGAGATCATGACCCACGCCAAAGAGGAGTTTGGTACAGACAAGGCCAAAGCTGTCAAATTCATGGCAGACTATGTCCGCAACCCAGACCCTATGAAGTCCTTCTGCGCCTCGATCGAGACCTTTGGTGTCATGCCTGCGCAAAAAGATGTGGTCACCGCCCAAGAGGCAGAAGCTATCGTCTCGATGATGTATGACACCTACCCACGAAAAGCATTTACAGAGATGCAGTCCAAAGAGGGAGGTGGACATAGAGGTATGACCTTTGACAAACTGGATAAAAACAAAGACGGTGGCATCACTGCCAGAGAGTTTCAAATCTTCAGGGCAAAGAAAAACAACATAGACCCCAACAAATTTGTCAATACCTACTACTTCGACCGTATCGACCTCAACCATGACGGTAAGATGGATGAGGCAGAGTTTGACAAAATGAAGGCAGACAAGAGAAGGAAAAAGAATAGATAGTAAAACCCTGCTTTACCCCACTCCGCATCCTCTCCCGATGCGGAGTGTTTGCACCCAGGCACACTCCCTCTTAAATAGATTCAAACTTTTCTCTCTCATAGACATCTTTAGCAATATTCAAAATGCAGAATTTAGGTAAAAAATGGTTTGCTTTTAGTAAAATGGATGTGGAGAGTGGCGAATTCGCATACCAAGCGAATTCGCCAGTTTTGATATTTTGGGGAGGTTTACGCCAAAAGAGGTACCTAATTAATAGTTACGGACTAGACAACAAAACTGTTGTCTCAAGAGATGACACCAAATCTGATGTCGTCTCTTTAGCCCTACTCCACCTCAAACCGAGGCAACCCACTCACATTCCTCTCCTGCACACCCTCCGTCTTACAACAGTTCAGCAGTGATTTGTCAGGGTTTTCGATAAAGGCATAGCCTCGGTATACCGTGTAGAATCCATAGACGATGACGATGATCGAAGCCAGATTCATCATGACCTTTCTGATACCGCTCTTTGTAAAGATCCCTGCGAAAAATCCCAGAGTAAAAAGCGATGGTATCGTACTGAGCCCGAAGATAAACATCACGAACGCACCCCAGAGAGGGCTGCCCGTACTCGCAGCGGTCACAGCGAAGAAATAGACCAGACCACAGGGGAGCAGGCCGTTGAGCAGTCCCAGGATATAGAAGCTCGACAGTGATCTGGAGCGCAGTACCGAGCGGAAGACCTGCTGATACCAGCCACTGTGACTGAAGGAGTGCTCCAGCAGCGTCAAGAACTTGAGCCGCCCGACGATAGAGAGCCCTGCCAGAACCATAAAGACCCCGGCAATGATCGTCAGTGTCGCTATCGCTATGCCACTGAAGGAGACCACACCTCCGATCGCACCAAAGACCACACCCATCGTCGTATAGGTAGTGATGCGCCCCAGTGAGTAGACCAGATGCGCCACGCTCTGAGAGAGCTTGGAGGAGCTTTCATCTATCTTGGTACTGCTGTAGGCGATCACGATCCCTCCGCACATACCGATACAGTGCCCCATCGAACCCAAAAAGGCAATAGAGATGATGGAGAGTATGTCTATCGTATCCATCAGATCCCCAGGAGCTTTTTGCGGATTTTTGGGTCTGTCATATTCTCTCCGCGCATCATCCGTAGCGTCATCTCGTCAAAGCCTATGCTTTTGGTATCGTGCTTTTCTCTGGAGCCGAAACCATAGTGCATCGCCGTACGATCCGACACCCCATACTGTGCTTTTCTGGCATCGATCCATTTTTGGGTATCGAGCGTATGTACCCAGAGTGTCGCTTTGTCTTTGAAAGGCTTGTCCTTGAGCCAGAGTACCATGCACCCCGGATCATCGAAGAACCATGTACGCCCGTCAGGCGCCACTACCTCGGCGGCATTTCTTTCACTTTTTAGGAGCATAGCACACTGGGTATCGTTGGTCTTGCCTATCTGGACAGGCAGAGGCTTGGCAGCAGTATTGCCCGTGACGATCGTGATCGGCCCATCCTTTTGCGCCATAGAGACAAAAATACCAGCAATGATCGCAACCATCACCACACTGACTAAAATAGGTAACACTTTTTTCACAATAAGACTCCGTTTTTGAGATAGTAGACTGCTACATAGGCAGTGCATAGTAACACAAAAGCGCTAAGCAGCAGCAGTGCCCAGCGTCGCTCCCTGTATCGTTCTTCTTGGAGTATGAGCCCCATGATCGCCCATACAAGCGCCATAAAGGCACCGATAAAGAGTGACCCCCAGATCGCATATCCTACAAAATAGTACTCCCGCTGCATCATACAAAAGGGGCACTTGTGGGTAGGCAGCTCATACACATAGGTGCCGAAGAAATAGACCACAGCATAGTATGACACCACCATGAAGAGTGTGGCAGAGAGCAGCGTGATGAGCTTTTGGTGCAATAGCAGGGAAGCTGTCGTCACCACATAGAGCAGGTAGTAGAGTGCCAAAAGCTTGGGAATATCCAGCCCGAAAGGCAGAGGATTGGCGCCTTCTAGCTGTCCAAACAGTGCCGAACAGCAGCTCACGGGAGCTCTGAGGTCGATATGGCTGAAGTATGCCAGATCCAGCCAGCTCTCCAGCAAGACAAGTGCGAAGATCCCTACAAACAGCCATGACTTTTGCCGAAAGACCGGATACTGCTTTGCCTCCAGATCATAGCGGTTGAGTGCCATCCAGAGCAGTAGGAAAAACAGCAACAACAGCTTCACAAAGAGCAGGTTCATTCCGTAGTCATTGGCAGAAATCACGCCTGCGGCACACATGGCACCGGGTATCAGTACCGCCAAACCATCGATCGTAAAGACAAAGTAGACAACCAAGAAGAATTTGACGATAAAGACAAACTGCAGAATGGTCATCACCAGATACGCCCGTCGCTCCAGTGCAAACTGACGCTCGGAAAAACTCCCAAAATCCCAATGACGAAGCATCCCCACCGTGACCAAAAATGCCACTGCCAGCAAGAGGAGTAATATCCCCTCGCTCAGCAGATAGACAAGGACTTGGTTATTGAGAAAGATATTAGTCATGGCTTACCAAGCAACCGTCTTCCATCGGCACGATTCTGTGTGCAAAGTCTAAGCCCTCAAACAGAGGGTCATGGGTAGCGATCACGATCGTTTTGCCCAGTGCATGGAGCTGTGCCATGATCTCGATAAACTTCAGAGAGTTGGCACGGTCTAGATTGGCAGTGGGTTCATCGCAGAGGATCACTGCCGGATCAGCCACCAGTGCTCTGGCGATCGCCACACGCTGTTTCTCTCCCCCAGAGAGTCTGGCCGTAGACTGCGCTGCCTTGTGGGAGATATTGGCAAGCGCCAAGGCTTTGGCAGTCATTTTCTGCACCTCGTCCAGTGTCAGTCCCATCGGAATCAGAGGAATCATCACATTCTCAGCAGCGCTCAGATGCTCCATGAGATTGAAGTGCTGAAAGATCATCCCGATCTTTTTGGCTCTGAAGGCTGAGATATGCATATCAGGAAGCTTGGCAATCGCCTCTCCATCCACGATCACCTTGCCACTGCTTGGCCTGTCCAGCCCTGCCATAATGCTCAGTAGCGTGGTCTTGCCAGAGCCACTGACCCCTTGGAGTACCACGCACTCTCCCGCCTCTACAGAGAGGGTGATGTCTTTGAGTACATGGAATTGCGTGTCACCTGTCTGAAAGGTACGGTTCAAGGATTCAATCTTTATCACAGCATCGCCTCCTTGGGATCAGTCACTGCGATTCGCCAGACTGGAATCAGGACGGCTGCTACGAAAGGTACAGCATAGATCAAAAAGATCGTACTCAACACACCAAAGTCCAGTACTGGTACCAGCTGCACTGTGTTGGAGAGGTTGGCGCCCCCTAGAAATATCTCACGCAACAACGGAGCCCCCAGGATAAAGACAAATCCATAGGCCGCCACTACCCCAAGGACAAAAGAGATCGCAATCACGATCACCGTCTCGTAAAATTTGAGCTTGAGTACATCTGAGATACTCCAGCCCAATGCACGCAAGAGCCCTATCTGCCGTCGCTCGCTGGAGTAGACCATCGAGAAGCGCTGATAGAGAATCAGTACAAAAGTAGTCAACGCGATCAAAAAGAGCATCAGGAAAAATCCTCCCTTGTAGTTGTAGAGATTTTCATAGGATTTGCGGACATCCTGCTTCGTCGTCAGTCTCAGGTCATAATAGAAAGCGGCGATCTTGTCTGCTACGCTGTCCCATTCGTCCTCATTGGGCACATTGAGTGCGATATCCGTCACCTCATCCTCTCCATAGCCCAGTATCTCACGGGCAAGCTCTTGTGGCATCAGGATCATGTCATTGGAAGAGAGATTGGCAGTGGCGGGGATGGTTTGGTAGATAGCTACCTTTTTGTACGCTCCCTTGGGGGTCAGGAAGCTGTAATGCTTGGGATAGAAGTGGCTACGCAGATAACGCGCAACCCCTTCTCCTACTAGCATCTTATCCCCCTCCAGAAATGCTTTGAGATCCACATCCGCTATCAGCGCCTCCAGCGCCTTATGGCTCTGTTCATCCATAAAGTCCACACCCACAATGAGGGCTGACTCTTGTTTGTCCTTGAAAAAGTAGCGCCCGTAGACTCTGGCAGTGACCTTCTCTACGCCGTAGATATCCAGTAGCTTATCCATCCATGCTGTCGGTACATTGACCCGCTCTCCGCCCTGCACCCGCTGCACGACAAAGTCCGGTTGCGCCTCCAGTGTATGCGCCAAGGAGTAGCGAATCGAAGAGGAGACAAAGAGTACGGAGGAGAGCAGGAAGAGAATCACAAAAGAGATCGCGATCACGCCTGAATGTTTCTTGCGTGCCTTAAAAAACTCCAGCGTCAAAAAGTGAAAGAAGGGACTACTCTTCATACACAAAATCCATCCTGTCTATGGCCTGCATCTCTGGATACGCACTATTGCCATAGGCATCCGCAGACTCGTAGTAGGCCCTGCCCAGTGATGCTTCTGAGCGGTGCGTCAATGAGGCGAGCGCATCAAGCGATTTGTCTACCTTGTCTGCATCAAAGCGCAGATAATGCACACCTGCCCCCACTACAAAGAGCAGGAGCAGTGCCGTCATCATCCAAAATCGTCCTATCATCCTCTAGCCTTCAAAATCAATACCATCCAATGCCATCACCATCTTGGGGGTAATCTCCTCAAAATGCACGATACGCTCACCCCCATGATCTGCCATGAAGTTCTTCGCTGCTTTCTCAGTCAAAAAAGGAATCAGCTCTCGCCCCATAGGCCCATAGAGTTCCGAGTCATAGACATACCATGCTTTCTGCGCGGGAATCGCATCAAGCGTATAAAAATCAGTCACTTCAATCTTCGCAATATGCGCACGGTCATAGGGAAAATCCACATCAAAGATATAGTACTTCATCATATCCTTGACACCGTCAAAGTAGTGCTTTTTGCCCTCTACCTCGATCATCGCTGCCCACTTGGGATACTTGGTGACAAACATCCCACAGACCGGACACTTGGCGCCATGGGGTACATGTATGTGAGAGGCACTGCGTTTGATGCTGCCATTACTGAGATAGTAGGCGACTGCTTCAAGTTTGGATTTGGAGAGTTTTTTACAGGCATAAGAGGCCGTGATCTTCTCTTTGAGTACCTCGATCGTACCCTGAGGCTTGGGGAGCTTGGCTTTGTTACACATCAGCGAGACAATCTTCTCCCCCTTTTGAGAGAGCTTTGCTATCTTTGCCAGACTCGGTGTCTGCTCCTGAGACCATCCAAAAACAACAAAAATCATCATAAAAATAGCTATTTTTTTCGTCATTACTGCTCCAATTATTCAAAAGAAGTACTATAGCCAAGAAGTGTTAAATTAGTGTTAAATTTTAAGGACACCTCTAAGAATAGCCTGATTACAACAAAAAAGCAGGAACAAACAAAACCCCCAGCTTCACATCCAAAATATCTCTATTTACCACATACTTATCTATCTGTAAAAACGCATCACTATAGCGTTTTTCAAACTCCACAATTGCTTTTGGTATCTTGTGATTAGAGCCTGATTTGACTTCATACAAGGAGGCTATAGACTCTTTAATTTTTACAAAATCTATCTCTGTTTTTGATTGGGTTCTATACATATAGAGTGACGAAAGTATATTTTGGCTATCAAGCTGATTGAAGACATAGTTCTCATACAACTCCCCCACATCGGTACGATAAGAGAGCGTATTGAAATTTTTTATCTGTAAATTCCTCACCCCAATATCTTTAAAAAACATCTTTCCATTTTTACTTATCTCTTTGTTTTTATTTTTATAAAACGGTCTCAACTCATCCACAATAAAAGTATCTTGAAGCAGATTAATATATTTTTTAACTGTTGGCAGTGAAAGCCCAATGGCAGTTGAGATACTAGAAAGATTTATCATATTTCCTATGTTGATAGAGAGGTATTGAATAAGCCTGTTACAGGCATCAATATTTTCGATATTGGCCAAATCTTTAATATCTTTCTGAATATAGGATGAAGCAATGGAGTCCAACTTTACTATTTTGTCCTCTCTACTCTCCAAGAGTACTACTTCAGGATAACCTCCATAGACAAGATACTCCTCAAAAAGCTCCAGAAACCTTGTGGTTTGGCTCTTTACAATAGGAACCATGGAGAGTTTGTCCTTTTCCTCTTTGAACATTTTTCGCAATCGTAGAAGCTTCTCCTCTTTTTTAAAAAGCAAAAACTCATCAAAATCCAAAGGCTCAATTTTATAGACTCTTTTTCGACCTGCCAAAGAGTCTGAAAATTTTGCTTTTATCTGCAAAGAGGAGCTCCCAGTAGCAATAATTTTCAGCATCTTAAAATGATCATAGATAAGCTTTAGCATATTGGAGGGGTCATCAAGCAGTTGAATCTCATCAAAGATAATTAGATTTTTCTGCCCTACATCTATCGCCTCTAGTTTGAAAATCTGTTCTAATTTTTTGACAGAGACACTATCAAAAAGCCCTCTATACTCCTTGTCTTCAAAATCAAAAAAATAGACATTGTCAAAATGAGACTCTTGTGCTATGAGTTTAGAGAGGGTTGTTTTGCCTACTTGTCGTGTGCCCAAAAGAAAGAGTATCTCTGCTGAATCAATCTCTTTTAAAATTTTACTTAGGATTTTTCTAACTATCATTTCTATTTTCCTATGGAATTTTTAAAATTATACCATATTTTGGAATTTTTTCTATTAGCATTAGCCCAAGTCTACTATTATTAAATAAGGGAATCTCTAAAAATGTTTTTTGTCCGATGCGACAAAGGAGCACTCAACCCATGTAATGGGCGCTTGCGTTTGTGACTGCCAGAGTATCGGACAAAAAACATCAATTTTTAGAGGTTCCCATAAGTATAGTTCTGTGCTCCGTTTTGATAGTTGGGTCTATCATCAGTGCGGTTGAGTAGACACCACTCTCTACGCAACTTGGAGACAAAACTGTCACTGACCTCACTTTGCTATCTACTGTCTCTTTGGTTAGTATGTGTGAAAACTCTTTATCTCCGATTTTATAGCTTCTCTCGTATGATGCAGAGGTGGTCATCGCTTCATTTTCGATCTCTATATACTTGGCAATACTGCTCTTATGATCCGGATCTTTGATGCCTATTCTAAACTTGCTACCGTTTGGCTTGCGTCCAAAGGCATAGATGTCGCCTCCATAATTGACAAGCCCTGCATATACTTTTTTCTTCTTGAGTATAGCACAGACCCTGTCTACTGCATACTCTTTGACAAGCCCTCCCATATCAAGTCTCGTATAGGGATTATCAAAGTGAAGTTTGCCTTTTCGTATAGAGAGATGTTCACAGCCAGTATAGTGAAGCAATCTGCTCTTCTCCTGTATCATATCATTGTATGCAAGAGAGTGTATGTACAAATCCTTGATGGTTCCTACTGTGATATCAAAGAGGCCTTTGGTTTTGTCATAGTAGCCTATAGATCTCCTGATCAGGTTTTCTGTCTCTTTATCGATTTCAGAGATTTCTCTTCTATTGATTCTACTCAGATAAGAGTCGGGATGATAATAGCTATACTTTTTCTCAAGCCTCTTGGTCTCCCGCAACGCCAAATGAGCCACGGTATCTGCCTCTGCCTTTGCCTCTGAAAATACCTGCAACTCGCATGGTGTCGTCATCGCTTCAAACCGGTATACAAACTGCCTCATGTGCTAAAATTTGTACTTGAAGCCCACATTGAAATAGCTGGCATCAAAATAGTCTGGCTGATTGTAGTAGCCCACCGATGCATTGATGCTGGATTTTTCACTCAATGCATAATCCAGTGTAACAGTATAACTCAAAGCATCAAAGTCACTGACTCTTCTATCACTAGAGGCATACTCCTCTGTCGTAAAGTAGTCTCTTTTGGCAGAGAAAAACTCAGCAGCACTCTGCGTATAGGCCCTAAAGCCCATTCCCAAAGTCCAATCTTCTGTCATCTCATAGTTTAGCTTGATGCCCAGAGTATGTGAGGTAATATCCCAATCATCATGATAGTAGCGGTAGGATGCTATGGCAGAGAGTACATCACTGAGCGACTTGGTGTACTCTAGCGTGATGCCAACAGCATTTCTCGTATCGGGCTTCTTCTCTTCCGTGATGCGTGGCGAGGTAGCATAGTCCCTTACGACCCGCATATAGGGGTTAGTCAAAAATCCCTCTTCATGGATAGCAAATACTGAGGCTTTGACCAAAGAGGTCTTATCTATGACCTGTGTATATCCCAGCTCGACATTGATAACATCTATATCCTTTTCCACACTTTTGCTGCTGGCACCACTCACTCCATCACACACAGAAGTACCCATAAAACAGTAGATTTCCGCAGTGTTGTGCTGATAGGATGCACCCAGACTCACTGCACTGTTTTTGCTGCTATCCAGATAATGTAAGTACTCCGCAGATAGCTCTTTGGAAGTATAGTCGTCTTCATCTGAATAGCTATATCCCACCGTCAACTCATCTCTGGACTCAAATCTGGTAGTCAATGCTGCACCGACAGAGGTACGATCATCCTCATAGGCAATCGCACCATAGTGTATATCAGCACGGTATAGCGTCCCGTGAGGTATCGTAGCAGATGCACCACTGGCCGCATCATAATAGGTCGGACTAGCGCCACTGACAGCATCATGCACATACTTGATATTGAGTGTATAGTCTGGGCCAAAATCCTTGCTAAGCTCGATGGAAGGCGCATCAATCGTCGTCCTGCCGCTATCCTCATCATAGCTCATATACTGGACAGATATATAGTCTTCTGCCTGTAGTGCAGAGACCATCAGTACCGAACATACAACAGCTGATAATTTTAATTGCATCCACACCCTCCTCCGGCTACACCGCCACCGCCCTTGCTAGCCTCTTTGGAAAAATAGATATGGTTTTTGAAGCCATGCAGCGAAGCATTACCACCACTTGCTGTCATGGTTTCTTTTGCGAGTATTCCCTTCTCCCAAGGCTTGACATTGACCATAGAGGTGCAGCCGCTTGAGAGCAAAAGAACAGATGCAGCCAGTATCTCTATTTTTCGCGGTGTCATTTGAGATACCCCAGTATCCTCTTGTCTATATGGCTTTTAGCACCTATCTCCACACCGATAATCTTTCCATTTTTGATGATATACAGGGCAGGCACCCCAGGTGGGTCAAACCTTTTGATAATATTGCCTTTGGGGTCATTGACAACAGCAAAAGACAACTTATGCGCCTTTCGCATGCGTGATTGAAACTTTTTGGCATCTGAAGGCTTCTGGTCTATATCTACCCCTATCACCTTCGCTCTGCCGCTGCGATGTAGCTTGGAAAGCTGAGGCATCTCTACACTACAGGAGTGACACCACGAAGCAAAAAAGTCGATCACATAGGTGCCACGCTTGCCTATATGTAGTGCCTTGAGCGTGCTGCTGCTAAGTATATCTCCTCTTTGCATACCAAAGAGGAGAGAGCTCGCAAGCAACACCAAGTATATTGTTTTCTTCATCCTGTATTCCTACGGTGCAATCTTGATGGCTCCGGGAGCATCAAACCTTGTCTGTCCATACCTTGCATGGCAGTAGTTGCAGTTGGCATACGCCACACCCTCATGATAGTATCCTGCAGAGTGATTGACGACTGTGCCTTCTGCATTCAAGACATTGGCCTTGAAGCCCCCATGCCCAGCAAGATTTTTGAGCGATGTGCTAAAGTTTTCACCCTTTCCTTTTGCAATATCTGCCAGCGTCTGTGTGCCATCTTCAAAATCAAGTCTTATCTTGTATCCATAGGCCGACTTGGTACCGTTGGTATCTTTATAGATTTTTCCACCTGCCAGGTTATGGCATATCATACAGTGTCGTCCGTGACAGTGGTCTCTTCCGCTTACCACATCTGGTTGCGGATCTGTATCTGTCAACTGTGTCAAACTGTCCTTTTTGAGCAAATTCATATAGAAAGCATCCACATGGAAGTTGGTATCATTCTTGGCATACAGGATTAAACCCCCATCACCATCAACCATCATGTCGCTATATCTATAACTTGACAGAAATGTTTGAAAATTGTACTTCTCTACGCTACCCATCGCGATACCATCATCCATGGGGTGATCGGGGTCAATGGCCTTGAGTGTTCCTCCGCCATAGTTGTCTGTATCATCGACACGAACCAGTGCATAAGGTGCGTAAATCGTACTGGATTCAAAGTTGAGTTTTCCACTCTTTTTCAAAGCAAAGCCTGCCCAAAAAGCATGCTCTTTGCACTCGACAGCTGCAGTATCTCCATCTGCCACACAGGCCTTGTAGTTTGTATCTCCCGACTCCTCATCGACACCGTAAGGCACAAAAAAGAAACGGTCACCCACCCCTACAGTGACATACTTATATCCCCTGGTCTTGGTATTTTCTACTAGCACTATCGGATCAGCACTGCTGCCATCTTTCTTGCTTACCTTCAAGACTGTATCACTGCCATACACAACCCACTTGGTTGTGATTGCCTTGATACGCTCTATCTGCTCATCTTGCTTTGGTGTGACTTGGCTGACAGCTTTGGTTTTGATATTGGCTCTATAGAGACGGTGGTCATCAGCAATAAAGTAAAAACTGCCACCCTTGAGCGAAGTAGTGCCATATCCCGATGCAACAGCGTGACCATCAAGACCTATCTCCTCTACTGTACCATTACGCTTATCGACTCTAAACAGCCCTTCTTTTGTAAAAAACACGCTATAGGTAGTGCCTGCGATATCGCCCTCAAAATCTCTGCTTCCTGCAGATAACCCCGCTACTGCATTACAGCTTTGCATATCCAGAGAGCATTTTTGCACCTCTTTCTCGGTATTGTCATAGAAGAGATATCCATCTACTGGTGCTCCGAATGACGGATAGGTGACGGTCAAAAATTTTCTGTCTCCGATAGCTATCGCAGCATCACTTGCCTCCATATCCGGAGTGATCAATACAGTCTCGTTGGTCTCATCATTATGGGCAGTGAGATACTGTGTTATACCCAAGTAGCTTACCTTTGTGTATGCTACTTTTGAGAGTTGATTCACATTACTGTTTTGTACGACTGCTGGTGCTTCGCCCTCTACCTTCTTCATGGATACGCTATATGCCTTTCCCTCGGATACATAGCTAAGTCTATCCACATAGAGGTCACCGTAGGTAGTATCACTGGTGTTGTATGTACATTTTGTGCTAAGTACCGGATAGCGTATGTCACTTGTGTCGTTGACATCTACATAGGTTGTTTGGTTTTGGTCTATGACGGTGACACTTTGGAGGCTGCCTAGCCCTTTATGGTTGGTTGCGCCATAAAACAGATAATTTTGTGTGCCATTTTGTTTATCAAGTTTATAGACCTTTGCAGAATCGCCAGGGTTTTCATACCCACTGCTTCCTCCACATCCGGTGATAATGGTTGTTATGATAGCAGCAGATATTGCTGTGTAGAGTTTCTGTTTCATTATTATGTCTCCTTTTATTAAAATAAGAGACACCGATTTAATTGCAATTCAAGTAAATTCACATTACAATAGTAACGGTGTCACAAGCACCAATGTACCCTGTCATCTAGTCGTCGCCAAACTACTTCTGGCAGGGTATATCTCTCCTACATTATCGACTCATCAAATACAGCCCTATCACCTGAAGTGGCTTACCCTTGATATCTCCACAAGTCTTGTTCATCTTGATAAAGGATTTGGCTTCTGCGACAGAAGCAAATTTCTGATTGATTGGCTGACACTTTTTCTTATAGATCATGGCACCTTTTTTCGCACCTTTTGCCTGTCTCATTTTCTTGGCTTTGGTGTCACTGTCAAAATCTTTTTTGGCACCTGCCAAGGTATCCTCGTAGCCCATGACCTTGCCACCAAATTTGCCAGCAAACGCTTCAGCTGCCGCTTTGGTGCCAAAGGCATATTTACTGATCTTTTTCGCCATCGTTGCCGGCTTGGAGCTGCCTACGACATAGAAGGCCTTGCTCGCATCGATAAACTTGAGCGTACTGTTATCGACCACCTTGACATCAGTCACTTTGGCACCACCATGCATAGCCTCAACCAAACAGTACATAGAGCAGAACTGCTGTACTTTACCATCTACTTTGGCTGCATGGTTGGTCTTGTAGAACATAGGCAGTGTCATGCCACATTTGGGGCAAAACATTTTGCTTTTGCCGCTTTGCAAGATCTCTGCCTTTGCCATCGGTACCATTCTAAAGTTCTTTGGCATTTTCATGCCCTTTTTCATCCCCTGCCCCATACCTTC
>JALVVQ010000040.1 GCA_027023325.1 Campylobacteraceae bacterium
GGAGGATGATGGATCGGCTACTCTCAGCAGATGTAGGGTTTGGCAAGACAGAGGTAGCGATGAACGGAATGTTTATCGCAGCCAAAAATGGCTATCAGTCTATGATGATCGCACCTACCACGCTGCTTAGTGCCCAGCACTACAAGAGCCTCAAAGAGCGCTTTTACAGCCATGGTATACGGATTGCCAAGCTGGACAGGTATGTCACCGCCAAAGAGAAGTCCGCAGTACTCTCTGGATTACGGGAAGGGACGATCGATGTGGTGGTCGGTACCCATGCACTGCTCAAAGCCAAGTTTAAAAATCTGGCACTGGTAGTGATCGATGAAGAGCACAAATTTGGCGTCAAACAGAAAGAGGCGCTCAAAGAGATCGCTATGGATGTGCATCTGCTCTCTATGTCGGCTACCCCTATCCCCCGTAGTCTCAATCTCGCACTCTCCGAGATCAAAAGTTTCTCTGAGATCCTTACGCCACCCACACAGAGACAGGGGGTGCGTACCTTTGTCAAAAACTATGATGAAAGTGTGATCAAAGAGGCGATTCTCAGGGAACGGCGGCGTGGCGGGCAGGTTTTTTATGTCTTTAACTCTATTGCCGGTATTGAGAGTAAGCGCAAAGAACTGCTGGAGATCCTGCCTGACTTGCGCATGACGGTACTGCATTCCAAGATTTCCGCAGCAGAAACAGAAGAGGAGATGATGAAATTTGAGGATGGGGAGTACGATCTGCTGCTTTCGACCTCTATCGTTGAGTCAGGTATCCATATGCCTCATGCCAACACGATGATCGTAGAAGGGGCAGACCATTTCGGGATCGCTGATATGCATCAGCTCAGAGGGCGTGTCGGGCGAGGCAGCAAGGAGGGGTACTGCTATTTTATTGTTGCAGATAAAGCGCAACTGACTGATAATGCCAAGCGCCGCCTTCTGGCGCTGGAGTCTCATTCGGAGCTTGGCAGCGGTGCCGTACTTGCCTTTAATGACCTGCAGATCAGGGGTGGTGGCAATATCATTGGAGAGGCACAGTCGGGGCATATCAAACAGATTGGCTACTCTCTCTATCTGCGCATGCTCGAAGATGCGATCCGAGAGCTCAGCGGCAAAGACAAAGAGGTGACACAGCAGATCGATATGAAACTCTCGGTAGACGCCTATCTCAATGAAGAACTGATCGAAGAGGACAGGCTGAGGCTGGAACTTTACCGTCGTCTTTCACTCTGCGAGAATGCCGGAGAGGTGTATGAGATCGAAGAAGAAATTGCTGATCGATTTGGTACACTAGACACCATTACCCGGCAGTTTATTGATGTGATCGTGATCAAAGTGCTGGCACGACAACAGGGGATATCCAAGGTCTCTTCTTATGGCGAGAAGGTCTTTATTGAATTTCTCGATGCCAACAGAGAAAGAGAAGTGCTCAGGCCCCCAAGTAAGGATGATGATGATATAATTGCCACAGCTATGGCATATTTAAAACCGAAAAACCACACTGTACAGGAGGAGAGATGTTTGGATTCTTAGAGTCAGAGATTCTCAAGGGCAAGCACTTTCCTCCAGGCAGTCGTGACCGGCTGAGAGCGACGCTGGTCAATCTGTTTATCCTGGCAGGCTCCTTTGTAATCTTACTGTATGCCTATGAGAATCTGGCACAGGGGTACTACGGTATCCTGGCAGTGGAGATGGGCATGGTGGTAGTATTGGTGATTGGTTATCTAGTCTTTCCCTATTATACCAATATTGAGCAGATTTCCTATATGATTCTAGGGTCTTTGACTTTTCTGCTGGCGATTTCACTGGTATTACCGGACAAGGATCCGGAGCTTTCTATCTTTTGGCTTGCCTCACTTCCTATTTTCGTATTCTATTTCCTAGGAGTCAAAAAGGGGATTGTCTGGAATGCCTATATGTTTGTTATTCTGCTGATTGTTCCACTGGTTTCTTATGTGGCGCAAGTGAAGTTTGTCTATGGCTGGGAGTTGCTCTCTCAGATCGTGCTGGGATTTTTGATAGTCTCCTATATGTTATATATCATCGAAAAAGAGCGAAGCTCTTATGAGGAGAGGCTGCATACCGCATTGGAAGAGAATAAAATGCTTTTCAAAGAGGTACACCATCGTACCAAAAACAATATGCAGGTGATCATGGGTCTATTGGAATCTCAGTCATTCAAAATCGATGACCCTAGATATAAAAAGATGTTCGAAACACATATTGACCGTCTCAAAGCGATGAGTCTAATGCATAAAAATCTCTACTCTGATCAAAGTTTTGAACAGGTAGATATCAAAAAATACCTCGAAGAGATCGTGCATAGTCTGCAGCTCTACTCTGCACACTATATTCACACAGAGATTGATCCATTGATGCTTGACATGAAAACAGCGATGAATATAGGACTGATTGTGAATGAAGCAGTGACCAATGCCATAGAGCATGCATTTAGTGATAAAGTGGGGGAGATTATGGTCTCTCTGCGACATATTGGGAATAGAGGAGCACTAATGATCAAAGACAATGGAAAAGGTTTTGATACGGATAAGAGCTATCGTTCTCTGGGGGTGACACTGATCAAGGATCTCAGCACGACCTTACCTCATGGAACTATAAAAATGAATGGTAAAAGCGGTACGGAAGTACAACTCTATTTCGATCTAAAGGAGTATCAAGATGACCCTACCTAAACGCATAGTGATTGTAGAAGACGAGGTGATAACGCAACGATTTCTTCAAGATATCTTTTCTCAGTATGATACGCATGTTGTAGGATGTTTTGATAATGCAGCGGATCTCATAGCACAAATCAAAGATCTCGTATGTGATATGATTCTTATGGATATCAATATCAAGGGTCCTATGGATGGCATCCAACTTGCACGAAAAATTCTTGAGAAGCATGCTGTGCCTATTGTTTTTATCACTGCACACAATGACGATGAGACTATAGAAGAGACACTGGAGCTTTCTCCCTATGGATTTATCTGTAAGCCCTTTACCAGTAAAGATGTGATTGCGACGACCCAGATAGCCTACAAGCAGTATCAATCTTATCAGAACAGAGAAGAGAAGGTGACACTAGCAGAGGAGAATAATGATACTGTTGTCATTAATGAAATCTATACTTACATAAAAAAACAATCCCAACTTTTCCGAAAGGGAGAACCTGTGTATTTGACAAAAAATCAGCATCTTCTTGTTAGGGCGCTAGCTGAAAATATTGATCAAACTGTGAGCTACGAGATGCTGGTTTCTGCTATTTGGAAGGAAGCAGAGATAGCAGATTCCGCATTGCGTACGCTGGTCTATTCTGTGAGAAAATTTCTACCGGATTTACCAGTAGTGTCCCATAGTAAAATAGGCTATGCATTAAAAATGCAGCATTAAAAGTTTTATTTTTTTTATGATGCTCTCTCTGGCTGGTATACAGTTTTTTCAGAAAAAGAAGAGGAGCACATATAAGTAGAAAATGACATCTTTTTGCCACATTCTTATGGTATACTATGGAATATCAGCATGAAGGAGCAGAAATGAAAAAGACATTGATAAAATTGGCGTTTATAGGTTCCATAGTTATGGCAGGATTTTCAATGACTGGGTGTACAGACTTTGAAAGAGGTTTTGTCACTGGAGCAGGCGTAGGAGTGGCAGGTGCAGTGGTCGCCAATGAAAGCAGCAGGGGATCCAACCATCACAGAAGGTCGAATTATGGTAGAAGCTACTATAACAAAGGATATAATAATGGTTGCTCCAGTGCCAGAGGACGATGGTACAAAAGTAGTTACTACTGGAGAAACTCAGGAGGCTATAGAAATGGATGGAGAACTGGGTATCGCCGATGCCGCTGATGATTAACATTTAGTTAAACTCATCGGAGTACACTCCGTAATGAAATATCTCATTATGAGGAGTGACTATTGGAAACTATCCAAAGAATTAAAGAGGAAATTAGCAAGGTTGTTGTCGGTCAGGATAAGATGATTGAGGGTTTGCTTGCGGGGTTGCTCTGCCGTGGACATATCCTGCTTGAGGGTGTGCCGGGACTCGCCAAGACAACGACTGTCAATGCACTTGCCAAGACACTCGGTCTTGATTTTAAAAGAGTACAATTTACCCCGGATCTACTTCCCTCTGATATCATAGGCACAGAGATCTATGATCCTACCAACAATGCATTTAAGATCAAAAAAGGACCAGTCTTTACCAATTTGCTTCTGGCAGATGAGATCAACCGTGCGCCAGCCAAGGTACAGTCTGCACTGCTGGAAGTGATGCAGGAGCGACAGGTGACTATCGGAGATGAAACCTTTCATCTGGATCTTCCCTTCTTGACAATGGCCACACAGAACCCTGTAGAGCAGGAGGGTGCCTATGAGCTTCCAGAAGCACAATTGGATCGCTTTATGATGAAGGTGGTAGTGGGTTACAATACCCGCGAAGAAGAACTGGAGATCGCCAGACGGGCAGCTAACAATAGCTTCGGTGCCATCGAGCAAGTTGCCACAGCAGAAGATCTGGAGCGTATTCGCCAAGAGGCGATGCAGGTACATCTGGACGAAGAGATAGAGAAGTATATCGTAGAACTGATCTTTGCGACCAGAGAGCCGGAAAAGTATGGTATCGAAGAGATTAAAGACTATATAGAGTTTGGTGCCAGTCCTAGAGCCAGTATTGATATGTACAAAGCAAGCCGTGCTATCGCGTACCTCAAAGGGCAAGATTATGTTTCTCCTATCGAGATTGCGTATATTGCCAAAGAGATACTGCGCCATCGTATTATCATGAGCTATGAAGCGCAGGCAGAAGGTATTGACCAAGATTTCATTGTGGAAAAGGTACTGGGTGCAGTTCCTATTCCATAGATTTGGAAGACAGTCATGAATAAACAAACCAAAAAGATTATTCTCAAAACCAAAAAGCAGGTCTTTGGAGACATGCTTGGCAATAATGCTTCTCTGTTTCACGGAGAGGGATTTGAGTTTGCAGAGTTGCGAGAGTATATTTATGGGGATGATGTCCGAAAGATAGACTGGAAAACCACGGCCAAGCTAGGAAAGCCTTTTGTCAAAGTATATCGGGAAGAGCGGGAGCTCAATGTGGTGATCTCCACCATGCTCAATGGCTCGACCTATTTTGGTACCGTGAGGCAAAAGAGTGACTATATGGCAGAGCTGGTAGCACTACTTGGCTTTGCTGCAGTGCGAAACAGTGACCTGTTCAGTTATCTCAATTTTGCAGACAGACTTTATCACCATAGTAAGCCTTCCAAAAAACTTTTTGCAGTCAGTCGGGAAACAGAGTATGTCGTGGGCTTTGATCCACTGGGAAAAGAGGGAGATTTTAGGGCTTGGACAGATACGATATACAACCGTGTCAAAAAGAAATCCCTGCTTTTTCTTATCTCAGATTTTGTCGGAGATATTGACCTGAGACTCTTGGCTAAAAAGCATGATTTGTTTGTCGTGATGGTACGAGACAGATTTGAGGAAAATCCTTCAGCGCTTGGTTATCTACGCCTGGTGGATACAGAAAATGGAAAAAGCTATGAAGGTGATATTGGCAGCAGCACCATCCGCAACTACCGGGAAGCACTGAGGGAGAATGACCAAAAGCTCTACAAACAGTTTAAAGAACAGGGTATACGGTATGTCAAACTGTTTACCGATGAGGATCCTATGATAAAGATGATGAAGGCGGTATAGAATGGATGCAAATAGTAGTGCACAACTGCGCGACATTAAGCCTCTGGTAGAGATTGCTGATGCTTCTATCTATCTCTATTGGGGATTGATAGTATTGGGAGTACTGTTTCTCGTGCTTCTAGGATATTTTATCTATAGTCGCATGAATTTTTCAAAAAAGGAAGACAAGCAGAAGCAGTACCTGGAAGCACTTAATAGGATAGACTGGAACAGTCCCAAGAAAGCTGCCTACAAGGCAACCTATTATGGTAGGTTACTCGCAACAGATGAAAGAAAAAAAGAGCTCTTTTCTCAGCTCTTTCCCCTACTGGAGAAGTATAAATATAAAAAAGAGGTTGAAAAAGTAGATACAGACACGATGAAACAGTTTGAGCTCTACAAGGAGGTATGTAATGGATCAGTTTAATTTTCAGTACCCCTATGCCTTGGCTTTGATACTCCTGTTTTGGGTATGTGCGAGATTTTGCGCTGCCAGAGCAGCTGCCATCTACTTTCCCCATATCCATACGCTTTTGCAGAGCAGAAGAAGCAAAAGCAGGTTGCTTGAGATACTGAAGTGGCTAGGGATTGTAAGTCTGCTGTTGGCACTCGCTTCGCCAGTCATGACAAAGTCCTATAAAGATACGAAGAAAAAAGGACGAGATATCATGCTGGTGATAGACTCCAGTGGTTCTATGAACCAGAGGGGCTTTGACAGGGCGGATCCTATGAAAAACAAATTTGATGTCGTCAAAGAGGTCGTCTGGGATTTTATTGACAAGCGAAAAAAAGACAGACTTGGCTTGATCACTTTTGCAGATGTGGCATTTGTCGCTTCTCCTTTGACATTTGAGAATGCTTTTTTGCAGGACATCATCAAGATGCAGGAGCTTGGCATTGCAGGGAGAAAAACGGCTATCAATGATGCACTTTTACAGACTTACACGATTCTTTCTAAAAGTGATGCCAAGAGTAAAATAGCCATTTTGCTGACAGACGGTATAGAAAATATGAGCAAGATATCATTAGAAGATATTTTGGGTGTAATCAAGAAAAGCAATATCCGTCTCTATACTATCGGGATAGGAAATTATGGCGATTTTGATGCGAGATATCTACAAAAACTTGCCAAGGCAGGTAAGGGAAAATTTTTCGCAGCGAACAACAAAGAGGCGTTGAAAAATATCTACAGTGAAATAGATGCGCTGGAGGCAACCAAGATCAAGAGTAAGAAGATTGTACAGCATACCTATCTTTACATATATCCGCTTTTTGCAGCGATTATTCTATTGTTACTTTTTCTCTATTTTAAAACAGCAAAGGGGGGAGAATCATGAGTTTTGTCTATCCCTATTTTTTCTGGATTATGAGTGTGCCCTTTGTACTGTTTGTTTTTCTGGTGCTGACCAATAAGGAAAAAGTGGCAAGGGTTTTTGATGAGAAGGTGTTGGAGCGTCTCAGGGTAGAGAGCGACACGATACCGTCCCAGTTGCGTAACCTGATACTGTTTACTGCGATATTCTTGATGATTGTAGCATTGGCAAGACCTGTGATTGAAAAGGGAGAGAAGCATGTGTCGATTCAGGGTTTGAGCCTGATGGCATCGATTGATATTTCCGGCTCCATGCGGAGCAAAGATATCTATCCCAACAGGCTGGAGTTTGCCAAGCGAAAGCTTATTGGCCTGTTGCATGAGATGCCTACTGATGAGGTAGCGCTGACGGCGTTTGCGCATGTCTCTTTCATGCTAGCACCTTTTAGTAGTGATAAAGACACACTGGAGCAGATTGTTGACGGTGTGGATGAGAGCTATATTAATATGGCATCAACAGATTTTACCGCACTGGGAAGCTTGGCAGCCAAAATGCTGGAAAAGAAAAAGCCTAAAATACTGGTAGTCGTCAGTGATGGCGGAGACAAAGAGGCGCTCAAGGGCTTCGAGGATATTCTGAAAAAAGAGAAGATCACACTCTATGCTATTTTGATCGGTACCCAAAGAGGTGCTCCTGTATTGGATGCCAAGGGAAAACCACTCAAAACAAAAAATGGCTCTATCGCGATCACCCAGATCAATAAGGATCTGGGTCTTATCGCAGAAAAAACAGGGGGCGCCTATGTGGTGGCTACCAATGGTAACAAAGATATCAAGACGCTGGTGCGAGCCATGAGAAGTAAATTTCACGATACAAAAAAGGGAGAGATTAAAATCAAAGAGAGAGTAGAGTTCTTCACCTACCCCTTGATGTTTTCTGTGCTGTTGCTTTTGATTGGATTCAGTTCTTTTCCCCGTAGAAAGAAAAATAGAATAGGGGGTAAGAAATGAGAGCCATGATACTGTTTTTTATACTTTATTTTTCATGCTTTATGGTTGCCAATGCGTCCATTACTGATTTTAAAACAATTCGCGCAGCCTCTGAAGCCTATGTTGGCAAAGACTACAACAAGAGCAGCAGGCTCTACGAAAAATTGGAAAAAGAGGGAGCCGGAAAGCACTATGATTTGGGCAATGCTTACTATAAATCTGGCAACTATACTCAGGCAGTGAAGTCATTCAAGAGGGCCAAAGGAGAAGGGGTAGATGAGTTGCAACGCTTGCACAATCTTGGGAATAGCTATTTCAAACAGAAAAAATTTGCATATGCGATCAAGGCATACGAGGCAGCATTGAAATATCGCGAGGATAAGGACACCCGTTTTAATCTGGAATTGGCAAAAAAACAGAGAAAGAAGCAAGAGCAGAAAAAAAAGAAGCAGCAGAAGAAAAAACAGCAGAAGAAAGACAAAAAGAAAGACAAAAAGAAGAAGCAACAAAACAAAAAAGATCAAAAAAAGAACAAGAAGAAGGACAATAATAAAAAGAAGAAAGACAAGAAAAAAGATCAAAAAAACGGAGAGAAAAAAAAGAACAAAAACGAAAAGGGTAAAAAGAAGAAAGAGAAGCAAAAGCAGGGAGAGAAAAAAGAGAACCAGAAAAAGCAAAAACAGGACAGCAAAGAAAAATCAGGACAAAAAAAGGGCAATAAGCAGCCACAAAAAGCCAAGCAAGAAAGGCAAAAGGCAATGGCCCAAAAGGAGCTAAGGAAATTGATGAAAAAGATGGGTAACGGTAAAATGCCGACACTGATGTATCGTGCCGGCGGCGGAAAAAAAGCAAAAAGGAGTCAAGATGTCAATCCATGGTAAAACAAATATGAAAATAATCTTGATGCTGCTGGTGATGAGTGTGTCACTTTTTGGTGCAGGAGTTAAACTGAGACTCAGCAGCACTGAGGTGGTAGAGGGGAATGCCTTGACAGTGCAGATTGTTGCAGAGGGAAAAAATATTGTTTTCCCGAGTATTGATAATGTGGGAGGATTCCCCGTGGAAGGAAGCGCCATCTCTTCCAAAATGGAATCAACCTATATCAATGGTACTTTTTCCTCTAAGAGTCTCAAAACGCTTCGGTTTGAGTTTTATCCTGAAATGGATATGACGATCCCCGCTTTTAAAGTCAGTATAGACGGGAAAAGTTATGAGACCAAGCCGGTAAAAATACGCGTCATTAAACCTTCGGCAGCGACTGCTACCAGTGCCAATGGCTATACGCTGCGTATCAAAAGCAACAAAAGCAAGGTGTATGCAGGTGAGCCCTTTATCGTGACGGTAGATTTTTTTGAACCACGCAACAGTGCTGTGAGTAAGGTGGAGTACACGCCACCAAAATTCAAAGACTTTTTTTCTCAGGCCTTGGGTGATGAGAAACTGAAGCGTTCCGCAGGAGGCACACTGCATCAACTTCAATATCTGGTAAGTGCCAAAAAAGAGGGGAAATTGACTATCTTCCCCCCCAAGGCAAGAGTGGGTATGCGTAGTTTCAGCGGTGCAGATAGGGATCCGTGGGGATTTTTTGCCAATGACCTCAAATGGCAGTCAGTGAGAGCGGCTCCTCTAAGTGTAGAGGTCAAGCCGGTACCTGCCAGCGTAGATTTGATAGGTCATTTCACTGTACAGAGTAGCGTAGATCATACGAATGTCAAGCCTAATACGCCTGTGACCTATACATTGAGAATCTCTGGGGAAGGCAGTTTGGATGACCTAGCAGATCCAAAATTTGACTTGCCCGGCGTCACGGTATACGGAGATGATGCAAAGACAAGCAGTAAGGTAGTGGGCAACAAAGTACAGAGCCAATATGAGAGAAAATATGTGTTTATTTCAGATCAGGATTTTACGATTCCCTCATTACGCTTCAAGAACTTTGACTATCTCTCGGGAAATACAAAGAAAATTGCCACAAAGGTACACAAGATTAGTGTAGATAACAGTGGCGTGGCTGCTACAGTACCCCATGTAGCACCTGGCAAAAATCTTGTACAAAAATCCGTAACGAAAGAGAGTAAAAAAGATGACAAAGAGGTCAATGCCAGCATCCTAGAGGATAAGGCGTACTATAAAGAGCAAGAAACGAAAAAACATACATTTTATTCTCTTTGGATGATAGTGTTGGCTTTTGTCTCTGGCATGCTCTTGATCTTGTTGATTCAGAAAATCATGGCTTATGCAAAGCAGAGAAGGGGTATCAGGAAGAGAGGAAATTACAGTGAAAAAGAGGCACTAAAACTACTCTACCCCCATACCAACCATAATAAAAAAGTAGAGACAATGGTAAGAAAACTCTATGAAAAAGAGGGAGGCAACAAAGCTGTCGTGATTGACAGGGAAGAGTTGAATCGTATGGTGGATGAGGTGCTTGAGAACAAATCCTCCGTAGTTTAGCCTGGAATATGCAATTCTATTGCATAATCCGGGATTAGAGAATGTGATGCAGGGTGTTGGCCTTGGTCATCCACTGATGAAGCTCATCCCATCGCTCCTCTGCGACCAGCATTTTACAGGTTGCGAGCTCTTCGGAGAAAGAGTCTATGCCGTCTAGCAGGTGCATTTTATTTTGACGGAAGACATCTCGCCACATATTGGGTGAGGATTTGGCGATGCGGCTCATATCCTTGAATCCACCACCTGCCAAGGCGATGATTGCTTTTGGGTTTTCCTGCTTCATGACAGCATTGGCCAGAGCATAACTCAAGGCATGTGGCATATGGGAGATGTATGCTGCATGCCTGTCGTGCCCCTTGGCATCCATATAGAAAATCTTCATACCTATATCTGTAAAGAGCTGTTTGGCCAGATTTTTTTGTTTTTCCCCACTCTCTTCTATGTCGCAGAGCACCACGGCTTTTCCATGATAGAGCCCTTCTATGGCAGCGGTAGGACCAGATTTTTCTGTACCCGTCATAGGGTGTGCTGCCACAAAGTTTTGTCGTATCTTTGCGGGAACAGATTGCACTATTTTTTCTTTGGTACTCCCAAGATCGATAATTGCTGTGCTCTCCTCTATTTCCGGGAGATTTTTCAAAAGAGAGATAATGCCATCAACCGGCACAGCCAAAAAGAGTGCATCTACGCCATAAAAATCCTCTAGCGTATCCACTACCTTGTCTACAATGCCAAGCTCCAGTGCTGCTATACAGTGCTGGGCATTATGGTCAAAGCCAATGACTTCTATAGCTTCATAGCTTTTTTTTACTGCGATACCAAGTGAGCCTCCCATGAGACCCAAACCTATAATTCCTATTTTCAAAAACATTCCTTCCTGATATGGTATAGTCATATTAGAACATATGAATATTGTATTCTTATTTCACTTAGAAAAAGAGTGTGAAGTGACCATTGTTTTAGTCAAAAAACGGTACACTTAGTACAAATTTATCTAATTTTCCGTAGATACGGAGAAGTAAGGACATCATATGTTGAAACGCGTTCTATTGGTTTTGTTGCTTGGAATGACTTTGTTGGCGGCCAAAACGATTGACTCTATTGAAATCAAAGGATTTGATGGTGACAAACTCAAACCCATCATTGGTATCAAGGTAGGCGATACATACACTACTGGAAAAGTAGTAAAAGCCAAGAAAATTATTCGTGAGGCACTGGGGGCAGCAGGATACAAAAGAGTTACGGTGCAGAGTGCTGTCAGCGATAAAGGTTCTGCGGTTGGTCTTACCTTTACTATTAATAAGGGCAACAAGGTCACTATCAGGAAAGTTGAAATAGTCGGTAATAAAAAAGTGCCAAGTGCCGAACTGACCAGCCATGTTATCAATAAAAAAGCTGAGTTCATGGGTTGGTTTCCCGGCAGAAGCAGTGGTACGGCGAATATCCCACAGCTTAAATACGATGCTATGAGAGTAAAAGATGAGTATTACAAGCGAGGATATATAGATGCCAAAGTGGACGAACCCTCTCTCGAGGTAGACCCGGCCACCAGCGATGCGACAGTGACATACCGGGTCAAAGAAGGCAGACAATATAAAGTCTCTTCTGTTGATCTGAATATGAGAAGTGTACCTAGTCTCAGTGCCGCGACACTCACCACAGAACTTCAGCTTAAAAAAGATGGTGTTTTTGATGTATCCAAATTAAGAAGTGACATCAAAATGATTTCCACAAAGCTTGCAGACATGGGATATGCCTACGCCAAGGTGTTGCCAGGATTTAGAAAAAATCCAAGAAACCTTACTATGGCGGTACGCTACAAGGTACTACCTGGAAAAAAAGTGACGATTAATAATCTACTCATCAAAGGAAATAAAAAAACAAAAGATCATGTAGTAAGAAGATATGTAGATCTTGCTCCAGGTGACCTCTATAGCTATACTGCACTTAAAGAGAGCAAGAAGGCACTTTCTCGGACAGGATACTTTGAAAAGGCAGTCATAAAACCTAAAAAAGTCTCCTCCACTAAAATGGATCTTGAAGTCGATGTCAAAGAGGCCAAGACAGGTGCCTTCACGATCGGTGGTGGCTATGGCAGCGCAGACGGCTGGATGATTGATGGCAGCATCAAGGAGAGAAACATATTCGGTACAGGTATGGAGCTGGGCGCCGCTATCGACTACTCTAAAGTTACGCAGTCTTATAATTTGTCACTGAAGGATCCGAGACTGTTTGACAGTAAATACAGCCTCTCTTTTGGCGTCTTCAAGAAAGAGAGTGACTACAGCGACAATGATACTTATGATAGTCTTGCTTATGAGAAAAAGGATGAGATTGGAGGTTATCTAAGCCTAGGTCGTCAGTTTACACACAATCTCTATGCCTCTATCGGCTACAGCTACAAAGATGTTGAATATGATAATGTTGACTATAACAACTCTATAATTGTTGACTATACTAATTATGTAAAGTCATCTATTATTGGCTCGTTGGTCTATGACAGTACGGATGACTATTATGTACCAAGAGAAGGAATCTATGCTAGGTTTGGTTTCGAATATGCAGGACTAGGTAGCGCACCAGCTGGGAAGAAACTAGCAGAGTTTACACGCTATGATGGAAAATTTGCTGCTTATTATGGGTTGAAAGATCAGATAGATTACGATTTAATCCTAAGGGCAAAACTTAGAGGGAGCTATATAGATCATGATTCCGGCAAATATGTTCCTGTGTCGGAAAGACTCTATCTAGGTGGCGCAAGTAGAGGCATCAGGGGATTCAAATCGGGAACCATTTCACCTATGACTGGAGGATTTAGAACAGGAGGGTACAAGAGCTATGTGGCAAGCCTAGAGGCGAGCATTCCTCTCTCTGTTGCATCAAAGATGCGTTTGACATTTTTTGTTGACTATGGACAGATATGGGGAGAAAGTGACTGGAACAGTGATGTAGATAGTATTACCCAAAAGTCTGTAGGTGCACAGGTAGAATGGCGCTCTCCCTTTGGTCCTATCAACCTAGTCTTTGCTAAAGCCATCGATCCAGATGAGACACATGGGGATACTGCTACTTTTGAATTCAATATCGGCGGAAAGTTCTAAGATACTATATTAGAAGGGATGTCACGCACAAATCCCTCCCCTCCAATGCCATTAACTTAAGAGATATATTTGTATTTACAACTAGGGAGCGGAAGGCTTTGCCTCCACTGTACGGGACTAAAGTCTCCGTTTCCAAAAAATAAACATCCTCAACTAACCTATTTTTATTGCTAGGTTCCCCAACTTTTTCATTTCCGAAATAGCTTCCATTGCCAAATAGAGAGATTTGTTACTTGTAATAAAGAGGGTTTCTTTTTCAAGCGTGAATGTATGAGTAGCCTTGGCAGAGTTACGATGTAGTATCAGTGTGAGTGTATAGATGAAAGCAAGCCATTTGACTGTTTTTTTGGGGGGAAGCAATGTTTTGTATTGCTTGTATAGTGCCTTGTGGTATCCGCGTTTGTTTTTGGTATAAAGTAGAAGAGAGATGAGTGCCATCTCCTTGTGGGTAAACCCATAGTTTAGTTCCTGCATAGCGATATAGCTGGCATGTCTATTTTGCTGATAGATAGTGAGGACTTTGCCAATATTGGAAAGGTCAAAAAGTGTCTCCATTATCTTTGTATATTTTTCAGGCTTGTCAAGCTTGGAGGCAAAGAGGGCATAGAGCTTTCTAGCAATCTCCTTTTTGTTGCCATGGGGAAGCGAGAGAATATCAAACCTATCCCGTATACTTTTGACACTGGGATTGCTGTTGATGGGAAGCCTATAGGGTGCTTTGCTAAGCTTGCGATGAAGAAAGAGCCCTTCTCTTACGCCCACGCCACTGGTTGTTACCTTTTTTGCACCAATATGTTGCAATATCTCAAGGAGGATCAGGGTGCCTTCTCTTATGGTGTCGTGTCTGTTTTCTTTGATATGATAGGATGGTAGTATATCCATCTTGGAAGTGGTGATCTCTTCAAGGTAGCCTTGATGTTCTGAAAGCAGATAACTGAAGGCATGAAGTTTACCAAAAGGGTAGCCGCTTTTTTGGATAATTGCTTTTGCAAGTGTCCGTGCGGTACCACCTATGCCTATGGCTGTAGTGGCCTGAAATGAGGGGGGCAGTGCTTTGAGTGCAGACTGGATATAGTGCCGTACACTTTTTATGTCGCTATCTTTGTCAAAAAATAGCTCTTTGAGTCTTACGGTACCGAGATCAAGAGAAAAAGTCTCCACGATTTCCCCTTTTTTGATTAGTGCCATATCGGAGGATCCTCCACCGATATCTATGGTGATTCCATCATTGAGAGGAAGGAGATTGCTGGCAGCTATGCCACCATAGAGTGCCTCTTCTTTTCCATGAATTATCTTAATGTGCAGCCCAAGTTTTTTGGCAACCCTGTCAAGGAAGAAGTCCTTGTTGGGTGCATCCCTCAGTGCAGAGGTAGCAATGGCTACGACTTTTGATGCCTTAAATTCTACTATTGTTTGCATAAAGGATTCAAGCGTATTAAATGCGCGCTCCATGCCAGCTTTTTGTAGTCTTCCATGATGCGCATAGGCACCTTCTCCGATGCGCACCCTGCTTTTTTGTTCACAGATGAGATGAAATCCAGATTTACTGGTATTTTGAAAGATAGCTAAGCGTGCGGAGTTGGATCCGATGTCAATAATGGCCGTACACTTAGCCATGAGAGGGTTAAACCTCGACCTGAATCTGTTCGAATTTAAATTTTAGTTCTTCGGCACTCTCTATATTATCCGGATCTGAAATGATGCAATCGACAGGGCAGACGGCTACGCACTGAGGCTCATCATAATGACCGACACACTCCGTACACAGGTCTACATCTATAAGATAAATTGGGTCATTTTCCTCGATGGCCAAATTGGGGCACTCTTCTCGGCAGGCATCACATGCTATGCAGTCATCTTTGATTAATAGTGCCATATTTTCCTCTGTATTAGAATAATTTTAGGAGTTATAACTTATCAAAGCTTAAAGTAAAATTGATGACACGAGTAAAGGTTAAAATAATAATATTTTTTATAAGAAATGAGTAGTTCGGTAAAATATTAATCTGAATCACCATCTGCGGTGATGGGGCAAAGCCCTCTCTTTTTATATTTTGATGGGGAAGCAAAAACGATATCCTCGTCGTCTGACTGTTTCAATAGTCGTGATCTCTAAAGGTTTGTCCATCTTTTGCCTAATCTGATTGATAGCCACTTCAATAACATTGGGTGTTACAAGCTCAGGCTCTTCCCATATAGCATCAAGGAGTTGCTCTTTGGAGACAATTTGATCTCTGTGCATCGCCAAATGGGTAAGTACCTCAAAGGGTTTCCCTTTAAGTTCAATGTCCTCACCATTGTAAATAATTTTCTCCTCTTCGGGACTAATGATCAATTCATTAATTTCAATGATGTTACTAGCACCAAAGCGAAGCTTTGCCTCTATTCTTACATGAAGAATATCTAGATCTATGGGCTTTTTGATATAGTCGTCTGCACCAGATTTAAGCGCAGCAATCTCGTTTTCTTTGTCTGTTTCGGTGGAGAGTACGATAACAGAAGTTTTGGTATGCTTCTCTTTGATGTTTTTTATGAGGTCACCGATATGGGTACCTGTGAGTGTCCAGTCTATGAGTACCATATTGTAGTTTCTGATATCGAGAAAATATTTTGCATCCTCAATATTTTCAGCGATGTCGCTCTGGTATCCAAACTCTTTGAGCTTTTCCAAAATTGCATCACTTAGTTCTGCACTGCTGTCGATAATTAGTATTCGCATGATATACCTTCTGTTTTCATAAGATCTAAACTTAAAATTATTTTAAATTATACCATAATTTCTCCTCAGTAGAGAAAATTTTATCCTTTTTTTGTTACCATGCGGTATGAAACATGATACAAACCATAGATATATCCATATTTTACTGATGCTAATTGCTCCGCTGACACTGCTGGCTGACAAGAAAGTCTTTATAGATCTTTCCCTGCAAAGAGCCTATGCGATCGAAAACGGGGTCACACTTTTTGAGGGGCGCATCTCCTCGGGGAAAAGTGGTCACGAGACACCTACGGGCAGCTTCACGGTACTACAAAAAGAGCGTATGCATCGCTCAAATCTCTACCCAGAACCAACTGGAGGTGCCAAGATGCCCTATATGATGCGTTTGACTTGGGATGGTGTGGCGATGCATCAGGGTTATGTCTCCAGACATCCAGCTTCACATGGGTGCATTAGGTTGCAACGAAGATTTGCTAGGAAGCTTTTTCACTGGGTCGATAAAGGTACACTGGTTACAGTAGGAGGAGATACAAGCCGATACTATAAAGGGAGATATGGCGCAGGAAGCACATACGCAAAAGATAGCGATGGTTATGGCATTATTGAGGTATATTAGTCCACTCCCCTGACAGACCCACTGAGCACTGAGGGAGTATGTCTGGTTTTGAGAGCTTGATACCAAGCACCTCTATAGTGGGGAAATGGGTAAAGAGCAGTGCCTTGATGCCTAACAGTGCCTCCTCCAAAAGCAGATACTTCTTTTCTCTCAAATGTTGTTTGATATCGCTTGTTACCTTGCCGTAGTCTAGAAAGTTTCCTTCTCCATAGGTATAGTCAATTTCAATATCGAGCAGTACCTTTTGCTCCGTCTCTCTCTCAAAATCCAGAAGTCCTATAATGCAAGAAACCTCCAATGCATCAATGTGAATTCTCATGCGACTTTTGTCTCCTCATTGTGAAAGAGTCTGACTAGGTTAGGGATATGCTTGTAGAAAATGACAAAAGCAATGATCCAGATGGGAGCATGCGTGGAGATACCTGGTACTTCCGGATAGAGCAGATAGCTTGCAATGACAAAGGCTGCCATGCCAATGAGAGAAGAGACGGAGACTATCTTGAGCCCTTTGCTTGCTGCAATCCAGGCAACGACAGCAACAAATGCAGGGATAGGCATCATGATGGCAAGTACACCTAGGCCCGTGGCTACGCCCTTGCCTCCCTCAAAGAGCAGGAAAGGAGAGAAACAGTGTCCCATCACAGCCAGAACGGCAAGCGTCCAAAGCACACCCTCGGGAGCTCCCAGGGCTCTAGCGATGAGGATGACAACGA